>NZ_JBPQTV010000009.1:0-51163 GCF_051386515.1 Streptomyces sp. URMC 123
GCGCGGGGCGGGCCGCCGGCGGCCGCCCGGCCGGCAGCCGCCCCCGCCACCGCGCCGCCCTCCGCACCCCTCGCGCCCTCCAGCGGCAAGGTGAACCTGGACAAGGGCCGGGTGAGCCTGCAGAAGAACCAGACGGTGTCCCTGGTCAAGGGCGGTCGGCCGCTGCTGACGTCCGTCAGGATGGGACTCGGCTGGGAACCCGCCTATCGCGCCAAGGACATCGACCTGGACGCGTCCGTCATCGCCTACGGCCCCGACCGCAAGATGATCGACGCCTGTTACTTCGGCAAACTCATGATCCTCGGTGGCGTCATCCAGCACTCGGGCGACAACCTCACCGGCGAGGGCAGCGGCGACGACGAGAGCATCACGGTGCATCTGGGCAATCTGCCTCCGCAGGTCACCGGCCTGGTCTTCACCGTGAACTCCTTCTCCGGACAGAAGTTCACCGATGTGGCGAAGGCGTACTGCCGACTGCTCGACGCCGCCACCGGCCAGGAGCTGGTCCGCTTCGACCTCACTCAGGCCGAGCCGCGGACGGCCGTATTCATGTGCAAATTGATTCGGCAGTACTCCGGCGAGTGGGAGATGACGGCCATGGGCGAGTACCTGAACGCCCGTACGGTGCGCGAAATGGTCAAGCCCGCGGGCAAGGCCCTGTGATCCCCAGGCCCCTCGCAGGAGTGGAAAGGCGCCGGGATGCATTGCGACAGTACGGTCACGCGGCGTAGCTTCACAGCGCCGGACTGTTGTTGACGCCAAGGTGCACGATGGACAGCGATCGGAACCGTCCCCTCGGGGCCCTCCCGCCGCAGCGGGGACGAATGATCGGCCGGCCGTACGAGCCGGGCGAGATCCGACGCATGCTCCGCGCCGCTCCTCTGGTCACCGTGACCGGCCCTCCGGGCGTGGGCAAGTCCCGTCTCGCCGCGCACACCGCGGCGCGCATGCGGCGGGAGCAGGGTCTCGACGTGCGGTATCTCGATCTCGCCGTACTGCGCGACCCGGACCTCCTCTTCCCCGCCCTGTGGGCCACCCTGGAATCAGAGGGTCCGCGGAAGCCCGAGGTTGGCCCCGAGGCGGGCGGCGGCGCGCTCTGGCCGCCCGCCGGGGCCGACCCCCCGGTCCGTCCGGCCTCGGCCCACCACGGAACCCTCCTGCTGCTCGACAACTGCGAGCACCTGGCGACGCGGTGCGCGCTCCATCTGGTCGCCCTGCTGGACGCGCTGCCCGGGCTGCGGGTGCTGGCCACCAGCCGCCGGCCGTTCGGTGTCGACGAGGAGCGCGTGTTGGCCCTGCGGCCCCTGGCCACGCGACCCGGCCCGCCGAGGAGGCCGCCCGTCCCCGGGGCGGCCGGGGCCCCACCGGCCGGAGCGGCCGAGGAGGACGGCGGGCCGCCGCGGGAGGGCCCCGTAACGGCTCCGAAGAACCCCGTGGCGGGCCAGGGGGACGACGAGGCGGTACAGGAGGGCTCCGGGCCGCACAGCGACGCCGCACGGCTGTTCCTCGACCGGGTGCGGGCCGTCGCGCCCGAACGGATGCCGAGACCCTCGGAGCACGCCCTCGTCGCACGGCTGTGCCGCGGCCTCGACGGGATTCCACTCGCCCTCGACCTGGCCGCCGGGGCTCTGCGCCGGTGGCCGCTCGCCCATCTCGTCGACCGGCTGGACGACCACCTGGATCTGCTGCACCTGCCCGACCGCCCGGGTCCGGCGCACCACCGCGGCCTCCGTACGGCCATCGGCTGGAGCCACGAGCTGTGCACACCGGTCGAACGTCTGCTGTGGGCGCGGCTGTCGGTGTTCTCCGGTTCGTTCGATCTGGAAGCGGCCGAGAGCGTGTGCGCCGGAGGGTCGCTCACCGATGTGGGCTGGCCGCTGCGCACCTTGATCGAGAAGTCCGTCGTCGAGGAGGCTCCCGCGGACCTCGCGCCTCCCGCCGACGACGATGCTTGCGCCGGCCACGAGGGTTCCGCCGACCACGACAGTTCCGCGGACCATGACCGCCCGGACGGCGGCGCGGACCCAGCCACCGGCACCGGGGCCGCTCCGGGCGGTGAACCCGCCGGCACCCCCGGGAGGCTCGGTCCGCCTCCCCCCGGCCCGCGGTACCGTCTCTGCGCCTCCGTACGGGCCTATGGCCGCGAGTGGTTACGCCACCTCGGCGAGGAGCGCGAGCTGCGGCGGCGCCACCGCGATCACCATCTGCGCCTCGTCGCCCTCGGCGAGGCCGGCTGGCGGGGCGCGCAACAGCCGTACTGGTGCGCGCGGCTCCGGTCGTCCCGGCAGGATGTCGTCGCCGCGCTCGCCCACAGCCTGGACACGCCCGGTGAGGCGTTCGTCGGCCTGTCCATGGCCGCCTCGTTCGGCCCCGTCTGGGTGGCGCTGGGCCGCGTCGCCGAAGGCCGCCACTGGCTCGCACGGGCGCTCGACGCGGCCCCCGAGCCGACACCGCTGCGCGCCAAGGCCCTGTGGACGGCGGGCTGGCTCGCGGCCCTGCAGGGCGACGACAGTACTGCCGCCGGGCTGCTCGCCCACTCCACCGAGCTCGCCCAGCGTCTCGGCTACGCCGCGGCTCTCGGCTCCGCGCTCCAGCACTCCGCCGGGGTCGGCGCCGCGGCCCGCGACCCCGGCCGCGCCCTGGGCCTGTACGAGGAGGCGCTCGCCTACCACCGGGCCGTCGGCGACCGTTCCGGCGCGGTGGAGCTGATGGTTCGGCTCGCCCTGCACCACTGTCTGCGCCCCGACGCGTCGACCGGGGACCTGCACCGCGCGGTGGCCCTGTGCGAGGAGTCCGACCGGCGCTGTGTGGAGTCCGGCGAGCTCTGGTACCACGCCAGGGCGCAGGACGTCCACGCGCTCGCCCTGTGGAAGCTGGGCCGCCCCGAGGAGGCCCAACGGCTGGCCCTGCGCGCCCTGGAGACGCGTGCGCGGCTGCGGGACCCGCTGGGCACGGGTCTGGCGCTGGAGCTGCTCGGCTGGATCGCCTCCCGGCAGGGCCGGCACGACCGGGCGGCGTTCCTCCTCGGCGCGGCGGACCGGGTGTGGCGGGAGTCCGGCGGGCGGCTGTACGGCACTCCGCAGTTGCTGTCCGACTCCCGGGCGGCGGAGGCCCGTACGCGTGCCGCGCTGGGCGAGACGGCGTACCGGGCGGCGTTCCGCCGGGGTGGCGGCTTCGCCCCGGCGGACGGCGTCCACCGTGTGCTGGCCCGCTGCCCGGGGGAGGGTTCATGACCAGAGCGTTGACGTCGGGGTTCTCGGTGCGCCGTGGTCAGCACGTGTGTGTGCCCTACGGTCGCCCGGAGGACGCCGTACGGCTGCTCCCGGTGCATCTGACCACGGCCCTGGAACACGGCGAGAAGATCATTTACGTATGCGGGCAGGGCACGGCGGGCGACGGCGCGGCGGGGCAGGCGGGGCAGGTGGCGGACCGGCTCTCAGAACTGCTGGCGGTGTCGCGGCAGGAGGTCGGCGCCCTGGTGACCCGTGGTCAGCTCGCCGTCCGTTCCGATCTCGCCGGCTGGCCCACCGCCTGTGGTGGGCGGTACGACGCCGAGAAGGTGCTCGCCGCGCTGCTGAGCGAGTGCGAGGTGGCCCGGGGCACCGGCTACCTCGGGCTGCGGGTGTGTGTCGCGGTACCGGCCACCGCCTCCCGGACGGCTGCGGAGTCGGAGTCCACGGCATCCACGGCGTCCGGGGCCGACAGGGTCGACGGTGGCACCCGGCCCGAGAGCCTGACCGATGTCGAGCAGTGGATCAGTACGGCCATGTCCGGGGGCGAGTTGGCAGAACTGGCGATGATCTGCCACTACGACCAGCGCGGCACCGAACCCGAGCGGATGACGGCGGTCCGGCGTGCCCACCCGGCCGTCCTCGACGCCCGGCACGCGCACCACCGCGAGCCCCTGCTGCGGGTGATCCGGCTGGCGGACCGCCGGGGCCTGCGCCTGGGGGGTGAGATCGACCGTACGAACATCGAGGAGTTCGCGGCGGCGCTGGTGGCCGCGTTCCATCCGGGTGAGAGCTTCCACCTCGAACTCGACGAGCTGCGGTACGCGGACGTGGCGGCAGTACGGTTGATGGTTCAGACCGCGGAGGCGTTCCCGAACGGTCATCGGGTGGTTCTGCACTCCCCCGCTCCCCTCATCCGCGCCACGCTGCGGATCTACGGCTGGGACCGTCTTCCGACCCTTCTCATCGAGGAGAGGAGCAGCGGGTGACCGGTCAGCGCGCCGCCTTGGTGCACCAGGCGTGCATCTACGGCTCCGACGCCGAGTTCCTCGCGATGGCCGTGCCCTTCATCGACGAGGGGCTCGCGGACGACGTGCCGGTCATCGCGGTGACCACCGCGCACAACATCGCCCTGCTGCGCGCGACGGTCGCCGACTGCGCGTCCGTGGAGTTCATCGAGAACACCGGCTGGTACCGGGCTCCGGGGCGGACCACCATCGACTTCCACCACCGCATCCGGGAGCACCCGGGGCCCGGTCGCATCCGGGTGCTCGGGGAGGTCGTCTGGCAGGGCCGGGAGCCGCGCCGGGTGCGCGAGTGGAAGGACTACGAGGCGCTGGCGAACATCACGTTCGCCGAAGCAGCGGCCTGGATCGTCTGCCCGTACGACAGCCGGGTGCTGCCCGACGACGTGGTAGCCGACGCCCGGCGCACCCATCCGTCGTGCCTGGAGGGGCGCCGGACGCGGGCCTCGGAGGAGTATCTGGGGCCGGCGGCCTTCGCCGTGCCGCGGCCGCCGGTGCTGCCCGCGCGCCGTCCGGACGCGATCCTGCCGCTGACGCGCGATCTGTCGGCCGTTCGGAGGTTCGTGGAGACGTGGACGACGGCCCGGGCCGGGGCGGCGGGCGCGGATCGGGCGACAGAACTGTCGGCCGCGGTGTCGGAGGCGGCCGGGCACCTCGCGGAGTCGGGCGACGGCCGGGTCCGGCTGCGGCTGTGGGTCGACGCGGAGACCCTCAGCTGCGAGGTGCGGGCGCCCGAGGCCCGGCTGCCCGGCGCGCACCCCGGCTGCCTGCCCCCGGCGGTCGATCCGGTGCCGGGGGACGGCCTGTGGCTGGCCCGCTATCTGTGCTCCTCGGTCACGGTGTACGCGGACGCGGAGGGCAGTACGGCGTTCCTGGAGATGGCGCCCGTCGCCGGGTGAGCCCGTACGGGCCGAGCCAGGCCCCCCGTACGGCGCGGCGGCACGACGGGGGGGCGCTCAGTCCCGGTCGGGCGTCGCCGGGCCGGGGCAGCGGCGCCAGGGGCCGGTGATGGCCACCATGAGGCCCGGCTCCTGGATGTTGGCGTACAGGGTCCGCCCGTCGGGGGCGAAGACGACGCCGGTGAACTCGCCGTACTGGGGCTTCTCGGCCGTGCCGATGTTCAGCTCGTTGCGGGCGATCGGGTAGGTCTGTCCGTCGTCGGTCGCGCCGAACAGGTGTTGGAGGCCGTCACCGTCCTCCGCGATCAGCAGTCCTCCGTACGGGGAGACGGTGATGTTGTCGGGTCCGTCGAACGAGCCGTTCTCACCGGGAGCGGTGTTGACGGCCAGCCGGACGGTGAGGGTGAGAGTGCGGCGGCGCGGGTCGTAGAACCACACCTGTCCGTCGTGGGCGGCGCCGGGGCTCTCCGTACGGGCGTAGCTGGAGACGATGTAGGCCCCGCCGTCGCCCCACCACATGCCTTCGAGCTTGCGGGCCCGGGTGACGGCGCCGTCGGCGAACTGTTTGCGGACCGGCACGGTGCGGGCGTGGCGGTCCGGGACGTCGACCCAGTCGACGCCGTAGACGGTGCCGGTTCTGGTGGCACGGGAGAGGTCGTCGACGAACCGGCCGCCGGAGTCGTGGCACCGGGGCGCCTGGAGGACTCCGGCGTCGTCGGCGAGCCGGCGGAGCTTTCCCCGGCCGTGCCGGAAGCCGGGGGGCGGGGTCCAGCGGTAGAGCAGGCCGTTGGGCCCCGAGGCGTCCTCGGTGAGGTACAGGTGGCCTCGTTTGAGGTCGACGACGACGGCCTCGTGGTCGTAGCGGCCGAGCGCGGCGATGGGCCGGGGATCGCGGTTGGCGCGGCGGTCGTACGGGTCCACCTCGAACACATAGCCGTGGTCCCGGGTCATGCCGTTCTCGCCGGCCCGGTCGGAGTTTTCCTCGCAGGTGAGCCAGGTGCCCCACGGGGTGGCGCCGCCCGCGCAGTTGGTGGAGGTGCCGGCGATGCCGACCCACTCGGCGGTCTGGCCGTGCCGGTGCACCTCGACGACCGTGCAGCCGCCGGCGGCGGCCGGGTCGTAGACGAGGCCCTCGGCGGCCGGGACGGGGTGCTGCCACTGGGAGCGGGCGCCCTTGAGCTCGTGGTTGTTGACCAGCAGGGTCACGCCGCGCGCGCCGGGGAAGGCGGCCGTGCCGTCGTGCTTGGCGGGGGTGAACTCGCCCGATTCCAGCCGGGTGACGCCGGCGCGCGTGATGACGCGGTAGGAGAAGCCGCGCGGCAGGGCCAGAATGCCTCGGGGATCGGGCACCAGGGGCCCGTAGCCGGGCGCGGGGCGGTCCGGGCCCCGTACGGCGCCGTCGGCGCTCTCCGCGCCTCCTGGGCCGCCGGAGAGGCCCACGCCGCCGGCCGGGCCGCTCGCCGCCCCCCCCCCCCCCCCCCCCCCCCCCCCCCCCCCCCCCCCCCCCCCCCCCCGCGGCGAGCGCCCCGGGAGCGCTCGCCAGCACACCGACGCTGCCGACCAGGGCGACCCCGGCGCCGGTGCGGGCGGACCGTCTGGCGAACTCTCTGCGGCTGATCGGCATCGTCATCTCCTCGGTGGCCGGTTCGCTGCCATGGCACGCAGCATCCACCGTCCCCCGCCCGGCCCAACAGGGCATGAACGCGACACGTCTTCGGGCGGAGGATTCACCGGGTCGAGCGTCGGAGCCGGACGGTGCCGGGATCAGACCCGGGGGCGCGAGCGGGCCTTGAAGGCCGCCTTGCGGGCGTCCTTGGCGAGCTTGCGGTCGGTGTGCAGCCGGCCCATGGCCTCCAGGACGTCGGCCGTGGCCGGGTGGTCCACCTTCCAGGCCGTGTCGAAGAAGCCGTTGTGCTGCTCGACGAGCCCCTCGACCAGCGCCTCCAGCTCCTCGGAGTCGCCGTCGGCCGCGAGCTGCGCCGCGATGGTGTCGACGGTCAGCCAGAAGACCATCTCCTCGGAAGGTTCCGGGATGTCGCTCGCGCCGTTCTCGGCGAGCCAGACGCGGGCCAGGCCCCCCAGGTGCCGGTCGTCGAGGACCTCGCGGACGGCCGGTTCCGCGGCCGGCCCGACCAGGGAGAGGGCCTGCTGGGCGCCGAGGCGGCGCAGTGGCGCGCCCTCGTCGTCGCCGCGGCCGGCGGCGAGGAGCTCGCGGGCGGCACTGGCCGCGTCGCGCCGGGCGAGCCACTGCTCGACCTCGGCCCTGGCCGCCGTCTCGGGGTGGCCGGGCAGGGCGTCGAGCAGCACGTCGGCGCCCTTCTCCGCCAGGTCGCCGACGGCCGGCGCGTCGATGCCCGCGTCGAGCATCCGGGCCCGCACGCCGTAGGTGCCGAGCGGTGTGAGCCGGACCATGCCGTAGCGGGTGACGTCGGAGTCGTCGACGGCCTGGCCGGTTTCCGCGCGCTGTTCGAGCTCCTCGATCAGTGCCTCGTCCACCGGCTGGTACTCGATCACCCCCATGGGGGCGAGGAGGCGGAACTGGTCGTCGAGGCGCATCATCGCCTCGGACACCTGCTCGAGCACCTCGTCGGTGGGCTGCTCCATGTCGTCGGGGACGATGACCGAGGCGGCGAGCGCGGGCAGCGGCACGGCCCGTTCGGCGGCGCCCTCGTTCAGTACGGTCAACAGGTACAGGTTGCCCAGGACGCTGTCGAGGAAGTCGGCCTCCTCGTCCGGGTCCCAGTCGAGCGCGTCGAGGTCGATCTCGCCGTCAGGACTGTCGTCGGTGAGGCTGTCGACGAGGTCCTCGAGGTTGGGCGTGGCGGCGTCGGCGAAGACGGCCTCCAGGCCGCCGAGCCAGATGTCGAGGACGTCCAGGGGGGCGCCGCCGGTGATGAGCGCGAGGTCTTCGCCGGGGGAGGCCAGGCCGACGGCGGCGTCGAGGTCGGCGCCCAGCGGGCCCGCCGCGCCCGGGTCGCCCGCCGCGGCTCCAGCGCCCTCCGCGCCCCCGGTGCTCGCGGCGCCCTCAGTACTCGCGTCGCCGCCGTCGGCATCCGTGGCACCGCCACCGGCACCCACGGCGACACCGTCGATGTCCTCGTCGATCTCCACCAGTCCTGTGTCGACGGCCAGCCGCCACGCCTCGGCCGTGTACACCTCGCCGTTCTCGTCGCCGTCGAGGCCGAGCCGCCGCACGGCCTCCCGCAGGCCCTCGTGGAGCAGTTCTCCGCCGGCGCCCACGGGTGTCCCGGGGGCGGCCCAGCGCGCGAGCCGTACGGCGCGCGCGAAGAGGGGCGCGGAGAGCGCGTCGGAGGCGAGCTGCGCGTCGGAGGGCAGCCGCACCGGCGGCATGGTGATGCGGTCTCCGGGCATGGGGGAGTTCTCCTTGGGACTGCGAGGCGCTACGGGTGCGGTACGGGCAGTGGCCTCGTTCCGTGCGCGACCGGCTGTTGGGAGGCACCCGGCCGCGTCGAAGCCGGCCCCCAGCCTAGACGGATATGACCCCATCCCATCCGGTTCATGTACCGGTCAACGGCTGTATGCCGGCAATCCCTTGACAAGTCCCTGGCGCGCACACGACATTGACGCGCGTAGATCTCTCTCCACCCCCCTCACCCCGTTCCGGAGTACTGATGCCTGCCCTTTTCCGGCGCCCTCTCCTGCGCAGACCTGCCGCCGTTGCCACCGTTGTCGCGGCCGCCGCGGCGGCCGGCCTGCTCGCCGCCCCGCAGCCGGCGAGCGCCGCTACGGTCCGCATCCACGACATCCAGGGCGCCACGCGGGTGTCCCCGCTGGCGGGCAAGGCCGTGACCGACGTTCCCGGCACCGTGACCGCCGTCCGGGCCTTCGGCTCCTCGCGCGGCTTCTGGCTGCAGGACACCGCCCCGGACCACGACGCGGCGACCAGTGAGGGCATCTTCGTCTTCACCGGCTCCACGACCCCGAAGGTCGCCGTCGGCGACGCGGTGACCGTCTCGGGCACGGTCGCCGAGTACTACCCGGGCGGCGCGTCCGGCGGCGGCCAGTCCGTCACCCAGATCACCAAGGCCACGTGGACCGTGACGTCGTCGGGCAACCCGCTGCCCGCGGTCTTCCCGCTGTCCTTCGTCACCGTGCCCGACCGGTACGCGCCCGAGGGCGAGGAGAGCGCTGCGGCGGCCGGCAGCGGTGGCGGCATCGAGGGGCTGCGGCTGCGTCCGTACCGCTACGCCCTGGACCGCTACGAGTCCCTGGAGGGCATGCGGGTCCAGGTGACCGACGCCCGGGTGGTGGGCGCGACCAGCGAGCACAACGAGCTGTGGGTCACGGCCGATCCGTTCGAGAACCGTACGGTGCGCGGCGGTGCGCTGTACGGGTCCTACGGCGACCAGAACGGAGGCCGGGTGAAGGTGGCCTCTCTCATCCCCTTCGCCGAGCGCCCCTTCCCGAAGGCGAATGTCGGCGACCGGCTCACGGGTGCCACCGCCGGCCCGCTGGACTACGACCAGTTCGGCGGCTACGAGCTCCAGGCGACCACCCTGGGCGCGCACCGGGACAACGGGCTGCGCCGGGAGGTCACCCGCCGGCAGGCGGACGGTGAACTGTCCATCGCCACCTACAACGTGGAGAACCTCTCCCCGAAGGACTCCGCGGCCAAGTTCGACCGGCTCGCACAGGCGATCGTCACCAACCTCGCCTCCCCGGACGTCATCGCCCTGGAGGAGGTCCAGGACGACAACGGCCCGGCCAACGACGCGGTGGTGTCGGCCGAGGCCACGCTGAAGAAGCTCACCGAGGCGATCGGCGCGGCGGGCGGCCCGTCGTACGCGTGGCGGCAGATCGACCCCGTGGACGACCAGGACGGCGGCCAGCCGGGCGGCAACATCCGGGTCGCGTTCCTCTACAACCCGGCGCGGGTGTCCTTCAAGGACGTCGCCGGCGGGAACGCCACGACGGCCGCGGTTCCGGTGGCCTCCGGGGGCCGGGCGACGCTCAGCGCGAGCCCCGGGCGGATCGACCCGGCGAACGAGGCGTGGAAGTCCAGCCGCAAGCCGCTGGTCGGCGAGTTCACCTTCCGCGGCGAGTCCGTCTTCGTCATCGCCAACCACTTCAACAGCAAGGGGGGCGACCAGGGGCTCGACAGCCGCTTCCAGCCCCCGGCGCGGCCCTCCGAGACCCAGCGGGTGGCCCAGGCCACCATCGTCAACACCTGGGTGAAGTCGCTGCTGGAGATCGACCGCAAGGCGAAGGTCGTCGTCGCGGGCGACCTCAACGACTTCGGCTTCTCGCCGGCCGTCAAGGCGCTCACCGCGGGCCGGGTGCTGACGGACCAGGTGGATCTGCTGCCCCGCGGCGAGCAGTACGGCTATGTCTTCAACGGCAACTCCCAGGTGCTGGACCACATGCTGACCAGCCCGGGCATCCGCCGCGCGGACTACGACATCGTGCACATCAACGCGGAGTTCTTCGACCAGGCGAGCGACCACGACCCGCAGGTGCTGCGCTTCCGCCCGTAGGATCTCGCCTCGCAGTACTGCGGATGCCGCGCGGCATCCGCAGTACTGCTCTCGCCTCGGCGCGCCGTGGCGGCGGGCCACAGCGGGCGACAGCAGGCGACAGCGGGCGGCGATTGGCACTGGGGCGCCGTCAGTGTCGCCGGCGCCGGCATCGTGTAGCGGAGCTGAACGGACATCGAAGAACATTTACGTTGTCCTATGGAGTGGGCGGCGCCAGACTCCGTGATCGGAAACCTGTCCTGAGCCGCCCTTCTCTTCCGCAAAGGTGGGGATCATGACCTCCCGCTCCCACTCGCCCTTCGGCCGCGCCCTGTGCGCCATGGTCACCCCGTTCACCGCCGACGGTTCGCTCGATCCCGACGGCGCCCAGCGGCTGGCCGATCACCTGGTGTCGAACGGCGGCTGCGACGGACTGGTGCTCAGCGGCACCACGGGAGAGTCACCGACCCTCGGCCACGACGAGCAGGTGCGGCTGACGCGGGCCGTGCTGGAGGCGGTGGGCGACCGGGCGCGGGTCGTCGTCGGCGTGGGCTCGAACGACACCGCGCGCACGCTGGCCCAGGCCCGTGCCGCCGAGGAGGCGGGGGCTCACGGCCTGCTGGTCGTCACGCCGTACTACAGCCGTCCGCCGCAGGAGGCGATCGAGGCGCACTTCCGTACGGTCGCGGACGCGGTGGGCGTGCCGGTGCTGCTGTACGACATTCCCGGCCGTACGGGCGCCCGTATCGAGCCCGACACCATGCTGCGGCTCGCGGAACACCCGCGCGTCGTGGGGGTGAAGGACTGCGCCTACGACCTGTTGGGCAGCGCGCGGGTCATCCGGGACACGGATCTCGCGTACTACTCCGGCTGCGAGGAGTTCAACCTGCCGCTGTACGCGATCGGCGGCGCCGGCTACATCAGTACGGTCGCCAATGCCGCGGGGGCGCTCCTTCGCTCCGTACTGGACGCGTTCGACCGGGGGGACACCGCGGCGGCCGCCCGGGCGCACCAGGACTCGCTGCGCCTCGCCGAGCCGATGATGGCGGGCGGGCTGCCGGGGGCGGTGACGGCCAAGGCGCTGCTGAACGCGCTGGACCTGCCGGCGGGGCCGGTGCGCCCGCCCCTGCTCGCCGCCGACGCGGCCACGGCCGACGCGCTGCTGGCGACGTACACGCACCTCGCCGACGGCCCGGGCCGCTGAGGCGGCCCGGCCCGGCCGGTCCCCCGTAGGCGCGCCAGAGCGCGCGCCCGGTGGCTCAGTTGTGGCTGTGCAGCGCCTCGTTGAGGCCGCCCCAGGAGCCGGAGCGCTGGAGGGCCTCGACCGTGCCGGTCGTCGAGTTGCGGCGGAAGAGCAGGTTGTGGGCCCCGGAGAGCTCCAGCGCCTTGACGATCTGGCCGTCGGGCAGGGTGACCCGGGTGCCCGCGGTGACGTACAGGCCGGCCTCGACCACGCAGTCGTCGCCGAGGGCGATGCCGATGCCGGCCTGGGCGCCGAGCAGGCAGCGCTCGCCGATGGAGACGACCTGCTTGCCGCCGCCGGACAGGGTGCCCATGATCGAGGCGCCGCCGCCGATGTCCGAGCCGTCGCCGACGACGACGCCCGCGCTGATGCGGCCCTCGACCATGGAGGTGCCCAGGGTGCCGGCGTTGAAGTTGACGAAGCCCTCGTGCATGACCGTGGTGCCCGCGGCGAGGTGCGCGCCGAGGCGGACGCGGTCGGCGTCACCGATGCGCACGCCGCTGGGGGCGACGTAGTCCGTCATCCGCGGGAACTTGTCGATGCTGGTCACCGTGAGGTTCAGGCCCTCGGCGCGAGCGGCGAGGCGCACCTTCTCGACCTCGTCGGGGGCGACCGGCCCGAGGTTCGTCCAGGCCACGTTGGCGAGCAGCCCGAAGATGCCGTCGAGGTTCTGGCCGTGCGGCTTGACCAGACGGTGGCTGAGCAGGTGCAGACGCAGATAGGTGTCGTGCGCGTCCAGCGGCTTGTCGTCGAGCGAGGCGATGACCGTACGGACGGCGACCACCTCGACGCCGCGGCGCGGGTCCGGGCCGAGGGCCCGGGGGGCGTTCTCGCCCAGCAGTTCCGCGGCCCGCTCGGCGCTCAGCCGCTCGGTGCCGGCGGGGCCCGCCTCGGCCACGAGCTCGGGGGCGGGGAACCAGGTGTCGAGGACGGTTCCGTCGGCGGCGATGGTGGCGAGTCCGGCCGCCGCGGCGCCGGTGGTACGAGGAGCAGTCGTTTCGGTCATGGCCAAACGCTAACCGGCCGGGGGGCGCCCAGGCCAACCGGCCTCCGTACGGCCGCGCCACCAGGCGAACCGGCCCCCGTACGGTCGCGGGCCCCGGGCCGATCACCCCGTACGGCCGCGGGGGCGGCGCCTCACTCCACCAGGGACGCCTTGGGGCTGAGCACACAGAACTCGTTGCCCTCCGGGTCCGCCAGGACGACCCACGTCACGTCCTCGCCCTGTCCCACGTCCGCCCGGCGGGCGCCCAGCGCGAGGAGGCGTGCCACCTCCGCGTCGCGGTCGTCGGGGCTGAAGTCGAGATGGAGGCGGTTCTTGACCGTCTTGCCCTCCGGGACGGCCAGGAAGACGATGCCGGGCCAGGTGCCCTGGTCGGGGCCGATGACGACCTCCTCCGGGTCCTCGAACAGCACCTGCCAGTCCAGCGCCCGGCACCAGAAGCGGGCGAGGGCGCGGGGATCGCGGGCGTCGACGGCGATCTGGTAGAGCGAAAGGGCCATGCCGGCAGTCTGCCCGCGCCGCGCCCACCGCAAAGCACGACGGCCTCTCCCGCCCCAGGGGGTGGGAGAGGCCGTCACACGTCGCGGCTCGGGCGGCTGAAACGCCCGAGACGACTCCGACGACTCAGACGTTGAAGCCCAGCGCGCGGAGCTGCTCGCGGCCCTCGTCCGTGATCTTGTCGGGGCCCCACGGCGGCATCCAGACCCAGTTGATCCGCAGCTCGTTGACGATGCCCTCCGTGGCGGACTTCGCCTGGTCCTCGATGACGTCGGTCAGCGGGCAGGCCGCGGACGTCAGCGTCATGTCGAGGGTGGCGATATTGGCGTCGTCGACGTGAATGCCGTAGACGAGGCCCAGGTTGACGACGTCGATGCCCAGCTCGGGGTCGACCACGTCGTACAGCGCCTCGCGGACCTCCTCCTCGCTGGCCGGCTTGGTGGTGGTCACGACGTTCTCCCCCGTGTCGGGGGCCGCCGCGTTCTCGGCGTTCTCGCTCATGCGGTCTTCCTCTCAGCGCCCTCGCCCAGCGCCTGGGCGGTGGCGTCCTTCCAGGCCATCCAGCTCAGCAGGGCGCACTTCACCCGCGCCGGGTACTTGGAGACACCGGCGAACGCCACGGCGTCCTCCAGCACCTCCTCCATCGCGTCGTCGGGCTCGAGCCGGCCCTTGGACTGCATCAGCTCCAGGAAGGTCTCCTGAATCCGGCGCGCCTCGGACAGCTCCTTGCCGACCAGCAGGTCGTTGAGGACGGACGCGCTGGCCTGGCTGATCGAACAGCCCTGGCCCTCGTAGGAGACGTCCTCGATCGTCTCGCCCGCCATGCGGACCCGGAGCGTGATCTCGTCGCCGCAGGTCGGGTTCACATGGTGCACTTCGGCGTCGCCGTCGCGCAGCCCGCGCCCGTGGGGGTGCTTGTAGTGGTCCAGGATCACGTCCTGGTACATCGAATCAAGCTTCACGAGTCCAACCCAACCCTCAGCCGAAGAAGTTCCGTACGTGCTCCAGGCCGTCCACCAAGGCGTCGACCTCGGCGGGCGTGGAGTACAGATAGAACGACGCTCGCGTCGTCGCCGGAATTCCGTACCGCAGGCAGACCGGCCGCGCGCAGTGGTGGCCGACCCGTACGGCGATGCCCTGCTCGTCGAGGACCTGGCCCACGTCGTGCGGGTGGATGTCTCCCAGGGTGAAGGAAATCGCGGCGCCGCGCTCCTCGGCCGTGGTGGGGCCGATGATCCGCAGGTCGGGGACCTCGCGGAGACGGCGTACGGCGTACTCGGTGATCGCGTGCTCGTGCGCGGCGATCCGGTCCATGCCGATCGCCGACAGATAGTCCACCGCCGCGCCGAGGCCCACGGCCTGGGCGATCGGCGGCGTGCCGGCCTCGAACTTGTGCGGCGCGGGCGCGTACGTCGAGGAGCTCATCGAGACGGTCTCGATCATCTCGCCGCCGCCGAGGAACGGCGGCAGGTCCTCGAGCAGCTCGTGCCGGCCCCACAGCACCCCGATGCCGGTGGGCGCGCACATCTTGTGGCCGGTGAAGGCCACGAAGTCGGCGCCGAGCGCCTGGACGTCGAGCACCATGTGCGGGGCGGCCTGCGAGGCGTCGACGACGACCAGCGCGCCGACCTCCTGGGCCCGGCGGACTATCTCCTCGACGGGGTTGACCGTGCCGAGGATGTTGGAGACCAGCACGAACGAGACGACCTTGGTCTTCTCGGTGATGACCTGGTCGATGTTCGACAGGTCGAGGCGGCCGTCGTCGGTGAGGCCGAACCACTTCAGCTTCGCTCCGGTGCGCTGCGCCAGCAGCTGCCACGGCACGATGTTGGAGTGGTGCTCCATCTCGGTGATGACGATCTCGGTCTCGCGGTCCACGCGGTAGGGCTCATCGGCCCAGCCGAGCATGTTGGCGACGAGGTTGAGCGACTCCGAGGCGTTCTTGGTGAAGATGACCTCGTCACGGCTGGGCGCGTTGATGAAGGCGGCGACCTTGTCGCGGGCGCCCTCGTACAGCGCGGTGGCCTCCTCGGCGAGCACGTGCACGCCACGGTGGACATTGGCGTTGTACCGCTCGTAGTACGCGCTCAGCGCGTCGAGCACCTGGCGCGGCTTCTGGGAGGTCGCCGCGTTGTCCAGGTACACGATCCTCTTCCCGTCGTGGACCAGGCGGTCCAGGATCGGGAAGTCCTTGCGGATCGCCTCGGTGTCGAGGAGGCCGGGGAGGAGCCCCTGGTGGGCACCAGTCACTCGGATGCGCCGCCCTTCACATAGGCCTCGTAGCCCTCGTTCTCCAGCTTGTCGGCGAGCTCGGGGCCGCCGGACTCGGCGATGCGGCCGGCCGCGAAGACGTGGACGTGGTCGGGCTTGATGTACCGCAGGATGCGGGTGTAGTGGGTGATCAGCAGGGTGCCGACCTCGCCGGTCTCACGGACCCGGTTGACGCCCTCGGAGACGATGCGCAGGGCGTCGACGTCCAGGCCGGAGTCGGTCTCGTCGAGGATCGCGATCTTCGGCTTGAGCAGCTCCAGCTGGAGGATCTCGTGGCGCTTCTTCTCACCGCCGGAGAAGCCCTCGTTGACGTTGCGCTCGGCGAAGGAGGGGTCCATGTTGAGGCGCTCCATGGCCTCCTTGACCTCCTTGACCCAGGTGCGCAGCTTGGGGGCCTCGCCGCGGACGGCGGTGGCGGAGGTGCGCAGGAAGTTGCTCACCGAGACGCCGGGGACCTCGACCGGGTACTGCATGGCGAGGAAGACGCCGGCGCGGGCGCGCTCGTCGACGGACATCTCCAGGACGTCCTCGCCGTCGAGGGTGACGGTGCCGCCGGTGATCGTGTACTTGGGGTGGCCGGCCAGCGAGTACGCCAGGGTGGACTTGCCGGAGCCGTTGGGGCCCATGATGGCGTGGGTCTCGCCCTGCTTCACGGTCAGGTCGACGCCGCGCAGGATCTCGCGGGGGCCGTTCTCCGCCTCGACGGAGACGTGCAGGTCGTGGATCTCAAGCGTTGCCATGGGTGTCTCAGGACTCCTGGGTGACGGAGACGAGCACAGACGCATCTGGGCCGTCCCCTTCGATCTTGACGGGGTAGACGGGGACGGGGCGCGTCGCGGGCAGCCCGGAGGGGGCGCCGGTACGCAGGTCGAAGCGGGAGCCGTGCAGCCAGCACTCGATGGAGCAGTCCTCCACCTCGCCCTCGGACAGGGAGACGTTCGCGTGCGAGCAGATGTCGTTGATCGCGAACACCTCGCCCTCGGTGTTCACGACGGAGACCGGCACACCGTCGATCTCGACCCGCTTGGGGGTGTCCTCTTCGAGCTCGCCCAGCGTGCACACGCGGACGAACGTGGCCTCGGGGATCATGCGACGGACGCCTCCAGCTCGGCCTCGATCTTGGCGATCAGGCGCTCCTCGACGTCCGGCAGGCCGATCTGCTGGACCAGCTCGGCGAAGAAGCCGCGGACGACCAGGCGGCGGGCGTCCTCGGCGGAGATGCCGCGGGCCATCAGGTAGAAGAGCTGCTCGTCGTCGAAGCGGCCGGTGGCGGAGGCGTGGCCGGCGCCGACGATCTCGCCGGTCTCGATCTCCAGGTTGGGCACCGAGTCGACCCGGGCGCCGTCGGTGAGGACGAGGTTCCGGTTGAGCTCGTAGGTGTCGGTGCCCTCGGCGGCCGCGCGGATGAGCACGTCGCCGATCCACACCGCGTGGGCGTTCTGCCCCTGGAGCGCGCCCTTGTAGACCACGTTGGAGCGGCAGTGCGGGGTGTTGTGGTCGACGAAGAGGCGGTGCTCCTGGTGCTGGCCGTTGTCGGTGAAGTACAGGCCGAAGAACTCCGCCTCGCCGCCGGGGCCGGTGTAGTTGACCCGGGGGTGGAGCCGCACGAGGTCGCCGCCGAAGGTGACGACGACGGACTTGAAGGAGGCGTCCCGGCCCACCAGCGCGTTGTGCTGGCCGACGTGGACGGCGGTGTCGTCCCAGTCCTGCACGGAGACGACGGTCAGCTTGGCGCCGTCGCCCAGCAGGTAGTCGACGTTGGCGGCGAGCACCGCGTCACCGGTGTGGTCGATGACCACGACGGCCTCGGCGAAGGCACCGAGCTCGATGACCTGGTGGCCGAAGGCCGTGCCGCCCTCGCCGTGCACCGAGATCCGGATCGGCTCGGTCAGCACGGTCTCCTTGGCGACGGTGATGACCGAGGCCTTCTCGAAGGAGGTGAAGGCCTGCGCGGCGACCCGGTCCACCGGGGCGCCGGCCTTGCCCACCCGGGCGTCGTCGCGCCCGGCGGTCTCGACCGTGACGCCCTCGGGCGCGTTGATCTCGACCTTGACCCCGGCGCCGTCGGCGACGGCGGTGCCGTCGTGCAGGCCCTTGAGGCGCTCCAGCGGGGTGAACCGCCATTCCTCCTCGCGGCCGTGCGGCACGGGGAAGTCCGCCACGTCGAAGGACGGGGGCGCGCTCATGCGGGTGGCGACGGTGGACTCGGCGGCCACCGCGATCGACCCGGCGGTGGTGGAACCCGCCGGAATGTTCTGAGCCTCAGCCATGGCTGTCGGGTTGCTCTCTCTCTGCGTCGGACGTCAGTGCTGCGGGGTACGGGGGTGCGGCCTGGGCCGTCAGCCCACCGAGCCCTCCATTTGCAGCTCGATCAGCCGGTTGAGCTCCAGCGCGTACTCCATCGGCAGCTCGCGCGCGATCGGCTCCACGAAGCCACGCACGATCATCGCCATGGCCTCGTCCTCGGACAGACCGCGGCTCATCAGGTAGAAGAGCTGGTCGTCGCTGACCTTGGAGACGGTCGCCTCGTGGCCCATGGACACGTCGTCCTCGCGGACGTCCACATAGGGGTAGGTGTCCGAGCGGGAGATCGTGTCGACCAGCAGCGCGTCGCAGAGCACGTTGGACTTGGAGCCCTCGGCGCCCTCGCCGATCTCGATCAGACCGCGGTAGGAGGTCCGGCCGCCACCGCGCGCCACCGACTTGGAGACGATGTTCGACGAGGTGTTGGGGGCCATGTGGACCATCTTGGCGCCGGCGTCCTGGTGCTGGCCGGCGCCCGCGAAGGCGATGGACAGGGTCTCGCCCTTGGCGTGCTCGCCCATCAGGTAGACGGCCGGGTACTTCATGGTGACCTTGGAGCCGATGTTGCCGTCGACCCACTCCATGGTCGCGCCCTCGTAGGCCACGGCGCGCTTGGTGACCAGGTTGTAGACGTTGTTCGACCAGTTCTGGATGGTCGTGTAACGGCAGCGGGCGCCCTTCTTGACGATGATCTCGACGACGGCGGAGTGCAGCGAGTCCGACTTGTAGATCGGCGCGGTGCAGCCCTCGACGTAGTGGACGTACGCGTCCTCGTCGACGATGATCAGCGTCCGCTCGAACTGGCCCATGTTCTCGGTGTTGATCCGGAAGTAGGCCTGGAGCGGGATCTCCACGTGCACGCCCTTCGGCACGTAGATGAAGGAGCCGCCGGACCACACGGCGGTGTTCAGCGCGGCGAACTTGTTGTCACCGGCCGGGATGACCGTGCCGAAGTACTCCTTGAAGAGCTCCGGGTGCTCCTTGAGCGCGGTGTCGGTGTCGAGGAAGATGACGCCCTGCTGCTCCAGGTCCTCGCGGATCTGGTGGTAGACGACCTCCGACTCGTACTGCGCGGCGACACCGGCGACCAGGCGCTGCTTCTCGGCCTCGGGGATGCCCAGCTTGTCGTAGGTGTTCTTGATGTCCTCCGGGAGCTCCTCCCAGGAAGCGGCCTGCTTCTCGGTGGAGCGCACGAAGTACTTGATGTTGTCGAAGTCGATGCCGGAGAGGTCGGAGCCCCAGTTCGGCATGGGCTTCTTGCCGAACAGCTTCAGGCCCTTGAGGCGCAGCTTCAGCATCCACTCCGGCTCGGACTTCTTCTCGGAGATGTCGCGGACGACCTCCTCCGAGAGACCGCGCTTGGCAGCGGCACCGGCGACGTCGGAGTCGGCCCAGCCGTATTCGTACGTGCCCAGGCCCTCGAGCTCAGGGTGGGCGGTCTCCGTGGGGAGAGTCATGCGGGGTTCCTCCCGGCCGTGCGTGCGGATGCTGTGGTGGTCTTGGTGGTGGCGCTGGGGTTTTTGCTTCTGGGGATGAAGGTGGTGCACACCCCGTCACCATGAGCGATGGTGGCCAGTCGCTGCACATGCGTGCCGAGCAGCCGTGAGAAGACCTCGGTCTCCGCCTCGCACAGCTGCGGATACTGCTCGGCGACATGGGCGACCGGACAGTGGTGCTGGCAGAGCTGCTCGCCGACCGGTGCGCTGCGCGCCGTAGCAGCGTACCCGTCCGCGGTCAACGCCTTGGCCAGGGCCTCGGTGCGGCGGTCGGGGTCGGCGCTCTCGACGGCCTCGCGGTACGTCTCGGCCTGGGCGGCCAGCCGGGCCCGGGCGAAGGCGGCGACCGCGGCCTCCCCCATCTCGCCGCCGCCCGCCGTCTGGGCGATCCAGCGCAGGGCGTCGGCGGCCAGCTTGTCGTAGGCCTGGTCGAAGGCGTCCCGCCCGCAGTCGGTGAGGGCGAAGACCTTCGCGGGGCGGCCGCGGCCGCGCGAGCCGTAGATCCGCTGGTCACGGGGCTCGACGACGCCTTCGGTCACCAGCGAGTCCAGATGGCGGCGGACCGCGGCCTGGGTGAGCTCCAGCCGCAGGGCGAGCTCGGCGGCGGTCGACGGGCCGTGATCGAGGATGGAGCGGGCCACCCTGTTGCGCGTGCTGCGCTGCTCGTCGTGGGCGGGCATAGCGGCCCGGGCGGTCGGGTCGACCGCCCTCTCCGGCGCTTCGCTCACGTATTTCACAACGCCATTGTTGCGTAATTCGCCGGGGAGGAACAAGCCACGATCGTCCGGGGCCTGGGTGGGCTCAGTCACTAAGGGTCACCTAATCCGGCGCTCCCCAGGGGCGGCCCGGCACGGGTCACCGGCGGCTTCGTAGACTGCCTGCCATGCGAAGCGAGCCCGTCGTCCAGGTCCGGGGCCTGGTCAAGCGGTACGGCCCGAAGACCGCGGTGGACGGACTCGATCTGTCCGTCCGGGCGGGCACCGTCACCGCCGTCCTCGGCCCGAACGGTGCCGGCAAGACCACCACCGTCGAGATCTGCGAGGGCTACCGCGGCGCGGACGCCGGCACGGTCCGCGTGCTCGGCCTCGACCCGGTGGCCGACGCCGCCCGGCTGCGACCCCGGATCGGGGTGATGCTCCAGTCCGGAGGCGTTTACTCCGGGGCGCGCGCAGAAGAGATGCTGTGCCATGTCGCCTCCCTGCACGCGCACCCCGTGAACGTCGGCCATCTGATCGAGCGGCTGGGTCTGGGCTCCTGCGGCCGCACGCCGTACCGCCGGCTCTCCGGCGGACAGCAGCAGCGGCTCGCGCTCGCCATGGCCGTCGTCGGCCGCCCCGAGCTGGTCTTCCTCGACGAGCCCACCGCCGGCCTGGACCCCCAGGCCCGGCACGCCACCTGGGACCTGGTGCGCGAGCTGCGCGCGGACGGCGTGACCGTCGTGCTCACCACCCACTTCATGGACGAGGCCGAGAAGCTCGCGGACGATGTCGCGATCATCGACGGCGGCCGGGTCGTCGCCCAGGACAGCCCCGAGGAGCTGTGCCGCGGCGGCGCCGAGAACACCCTGCGCTTCACCGGGCGGCCCGGCCTGGACGTCGTCTCCCTGCTCAAGGCGCTGCCGCCGGACTGCGCGGCCGTCGAGCTCACCCCGGGCAGCTACCGCGTCACCGGCACGGTGGACCCGCAGCTCCTGGCCACCGTTACCTCCTGGTGCGCCCAGCACGGGGTGATGCCGGACCGGATCTCGGTCGAGCGCCACACCCTGGAGGACGTCTTTCTCGAGCTCACCGGCAAGGAGCTGCGCGCATGACCACCATCGGCACCGGCACCGGCCGGACGGGCTCCGGCGGCTCCGGCGGCCCCGGCGGCTCCGGCGGCTCCGGCGGCCCCGGCGGCCCCGGCGGCCCCGGCGGCCCCGGCGGCTCCGGCGGCTCCGGCGGGGTTTTCACGCCCCGCCCCGGGGCCGCCCCCGTCCATCGCATGATCATGGCGCAGGCGGCCCTGGAGACCCGGATGCTGCTGCGCAACGGGGAACAGCTCCTGCTCACGGTCGTGATCCCGACCCTGCTGCTGGTGCTGTTCAGTACGGTCGACATCGTCGACACCGGTGAAGGGGCGGCGGTCGACTTCCTCGCGCCCGGCGTCCTGGCCCTCGCCGTGATGTCCACGGCCTTCACCGGCCAGGCCATCGCCACCGGCTTCGAACGGCGCTACGGCGTGCTCAAGCGGCTCGGCGCCTCGCCGCTGCCGCGCTGGGCGCTGATGACCGCGAAGACCCTGTCGGTGCTGGTCACCGAGGTGCTCCAGGTCGCCCTGCTGACGGCGATCGCGCTGGCGCTGGGCTGGTCCCCGGCCGGTGGTACGCCCTCGGGCGTGCTGTCCGTCCTCGCGCTCCTGGCGCTGGGCACCGCGGCCTTCTCCGGCCTGGGCCTGCTGATGGCGGGGACGCTCAAGGCGGAGGCGACCCTGGCCGCCGCCAACCTGGTGTTCCTGCTGCTGCTCGTCGGCGGCGGGGTGATCGTGCCGCTGGAGAAGTTCCCGGACGCGGCCCGTACGGCCCTGGAGCTGCTGCCGATCTCGGCCCTCTCGGACGGGCTGCGATCCGTTCTGGAGCAGGGCGCGGGGGTGCCGTGGGCCGATCTGGGCGTCCTGGCCGCCTGGGCGGTGCTCGGGCTGGGCGCCGCGGCCCGCCTGTTCCGCTGGGAGTAGCCCGCCCGCGTCCGTACGGGGTCGAGGGCCAGGGCGCGTCCGTACGGGGGCCGAGGCGCGGGCCGGCGGCCCCCGGCGCGAAGGCCCCCGGGGGCGCCGACGCACAGGGGCACCCCTCGTGAAACTTTGCACAAGCCTGCCCCTACGATGGGCGGGTGCCGAAGTTGCTCGAAGCCGTGCGAAACCCTCTCGCCTTCATCGCCCAGCGCTGGACCCCGGCCGCCGGAACGGTCCGGCGCGCCACCCTGTCCGCCGTGGTGATGAGCGTGTTCATCGTGGTGACCGGTGGCGCCGTACGGCTGACGGGCTCCGGCCTCGGCTGTGACACCTGGCCCAAGTGCAGCGAGGACAGCCTGATCGCCACGCCGGAGATGGGCCTGCACGGTGCCATCGAGTTCGGCAACCGGATGCTGGCGTACGTGCTGAGCGCGGCCGTCGGCTGGGCGATCATCGCCGCCCGCTCCACCAAGCCCTGGCGCCGGGGGCTGACCCGGCTGGGCTGGGTCCAGTTCTGGGTCGTCATGGGCAACGCGGTGATCGGCGGCATCACGGTGTGGACGGGCCTGAACCCGTACAGCGTGGCCGCTCACTTCCTGCTGGCGACGGCCCTGCTAACGGTCGCCACGGTGACCTGGCAGCGCGCCCGGGAGGGCGACACCCCGCCGCGCCCGCTGGTGGGCCCCCGGGTGCGCCAGCTGGGCTATCTGCTGACCGGCGTGGCCGGCTGTCTGATCACCGCCGGCACGGTCGTCACCGGCACCGGGCCGCACGCCGGTGACAGCAGCGACGTGGCGCGCATGCCGCTGGACATCAAGCTGGTCACCGAGGCGCACGCGCTGCTCGCCTGGGCCGTCGTGGCACTGACCGTGCTGCTGTGGGTGGTGCTGCGGGTGGTGGACGCCCCCGCCGGGCCGCGGGCCCGCGCCCGCGATCTGCTGCTGGTGCTGCTCGCCCAGGGCGCCATCGGCTACGTCCAGTACTTCACCCATCTGCCCGAGGTCCTGGTCGGCCTCCATCTGCTCGGCTCGTGCCTGGTGTGGATCGCCGTCCTGCGGATGCTGCTGTCCCTGCGTGAGCGGCCGCTCCAGGAGCCCGCCGCGGTTCCCGGCCCGGCCCAGCGGGACTCAGTCGCCAGCGCCGTCTGACGGCCCCGCCAGGCCGTACACCCGGCGGGCGTTGCCGGCCGCGATCCGGGCGGCGACCCGCTCCGCGTCGGGCCGCGACCAGGAGCCGTCGGCCACCCACTCCATCAGCAGCCGCCCCAGGGCCTCCTGGAAGAGGCGGGCGGCCACCAGGTGGAGTTCGGGCAGCGCCCGGCCCCCGGTGGAGAACAGCAGCTTGCCGAACGGCGCCAGCTCCAGCGCCTCCGCCAGTACGGCCGTGGCCCGCGCCCCGGTGCGCCCCAGCGCCGGCCCGAGATCGGCGTAGACGTGCGGGAAGGCCTGCGCCAGGCAGGCCGTGTGCCGGTGGTAGGGGTAGCCGTGCAGCAGCACCAGATCGGTGCCGAGGCCGGCCGTGGCGCGGACGAAGTCGGTGAGCGGCCGGGGGTCGCCGCGCTCGGCGGCCAGGGCCGGGTCGCCGCCGCCGGGGTGGAGCTGGAGCGGCCGCCCGGTGTCGACCGCCGTCCACAGCAAATGGCGCACCAGCACGGGGTCGGTGACCGGCTCCCCCGCCCGCCGCCCGGCCAGCCAGCGCTCCGCCGCCCAGCGCACCTCGCCGGGCCCGGGCGGCTCGGGGGCGAGCGCCGGGCCGGGTCCGCGGCCGGCGGCCGCGGCGAACCCGGCGGCGGTGGCGGCGGCGCCGTGCACCGCCTCGGCGAGGTTGGAGATGAGGTCGCGGGCCGTGCCGGAGGTGTCGGCGATCTGTTCGGCGAGCCGCTCCAGGCGCACGATCTCGTGCGCGTCGGCGGCGCCGGCCTCGGCGAGCTCCGCGGGCTCGGTGAGCTCCCCGCCCTCGGCGGGGCCGCCGCCGGCCCAGGCGCCCGGCCCGGTGGGGGCGGCGCCCCCGGTGTCCACGAGATAGGTGCCGATGCCGCTGGCCCGTAACAGCAGCCGTCCGACCTCCGGCGCGCCCAGCTCGCGGCGGCGCGCCAGATAGCGCACGGGCGGGCAGTGCGGCTCCAGCCCGAGCAACGGGGGGCACCAGCGGCGCACGGCGAAGCCGGCCTGGGTGTCGAAGAAGGTGGTGCCCGGGGCGGGGGCGGCACTGGTGCCGGCCAGCCGGGACTCGAACGTGCCCAGGCCCAGCTCCGTACGGAGGATGCCGTGGCAGTGCTGGTCCACCAGCGGTGGCAGCGGGATGATCCCGGCCCATCGAGCTACCACAGCACCACGCCTCCCGCCCGGGCCGTGTTCCTACGGCCCCACGGACCTAACGTACGGCCCGGCGGTCAGGTGTTGCTCGGAGCCTCGTTGGCGGGGCCACCGATCTGGATGCCGGCCATCCGCGACCACTCGTACGGGCCGGTGCGCATCTTCGCCGCGAGCTCGCCGTCGAGCGACTCGTGGAGGGTGAGCGAGGCCCGCTCGGCGGCCTGGAGGGCGATGGCGTGGGAGGGGGCCACCAGGTCGCCCCAGGCGCCGTCGGCGCCGACGATCACGATCCGGGCGCCCCGCTGGCCGAGGTGGGCGACATGGCCGTCGGCGCTGCCGCCGTGCCGGCCGGCGAAGGCGCGGATCTGCTTGGCCAGCCGGGCCGCTCGACGCTGCGCCCGGGGGTTCGGCGTGGCGGTCGGGGCCGCCTGGTTCTCTGCCATACCACTGATGCTACCGGCCGGTAACCATCAGGGGAAGGGTGATCCCCCGCCCGCGCGCCGCACTCCCGGAACGGCGAGCGCCCGGCGCCCCGGCCCGCCGGGGCCCGGACACCGGGCGCACCCGGGAGAAACGCCTGTCAGCGCAGGAAGGGGTCCACCGCCACGGCCACGAAGAGCAGCGAGACATAGGTGATGGACCAGTGGAACAGCCGCATCTCCTTGAGCTTGGCGCCCGTCAGCCCCGCCTTGGCCCGCGCCTGGAGGGCGTGCGCCTCCACCAGCCACCACGCGCCGGCGACGACCGCGACCAGCGGGTAGAACCAGCCCACGTACCCCAGCGGCCACAGCAGCAGCGAGACGCCGACCATGACCCAGCTGTAGAGGACGATCTGCCGGGCGACGACCGTGTTGGAGGCGATGACCGGGAGCATCGGCACGCCGACGCGGGCGTAGTCCTCCTTGACCTTCATCGACAGCGGCCAGTAGTGCGGCGGCGTCCAGAAGAACATGACGAGGAAGAGGATGACCGCGGCCCAGGAGAGCTCGTTCGTCACGGCGGACCAGCCGATGAAGACCGGCAGACAGCCCGCGATGCCGCCCCAGACGATGTTCTGCGCCGTGCGCCGCTTGAGCCACATGGTGTAGACGACGACGTAGAACAGCAGCGCCCCGAGCGCCAGGGCCGCCGACATCCAGTTGACCAGCAGGCCGAACCAGACCGTCGAGACGACGCCGAGGGTGATGCCGAAGACCAGCCCCTCGCGCGGCGTGACCATGCCGGTGACCAGCGGGCGCTGGGACGTACGGTCCATCAGCGCGTCGATGTCCCGGTCGATGTACATATTGAGCGCGTTTGCGCCGCCCGCGGAGAGGTACCCGCCGATGCAGGTGTAGAGCACCAGCAACAGGTCGGGCACACCCTGCTCGGCGAGGAACATCACCGGAACGGTGGTGATCAGCAGCAGCTCGATGATCCGCGGCTTCGTCAGCGCCACGAATGCCTTGACCCTGGCCCCGAACGGCCGATGGGCCGGCCGGTGAACAGGGCCCTTGGCGAGCTCCCCCACAACCCTTCGGGTAGGGGCGGTACCCCCACCCGCAGGACGGGATTCGACGGCTGTCACGCACACCCCTGACAGAGATCCCAGCGAGCTCCGGACAAATGGCCCGGCGAGGACTCGCGCGTACCACGCCACTCTAGACGGAGGACATACGCGGCTCGTCGCGGGGGTGGGTCGTGTTGTCCGCCCCGCGTTCACGGTTCGGGGGGACACTGCGAGGAGGACCGAGGGAATGGCGCCGGTTTGGGAAACGGTTCACCGGAGAGGTCCCCCGGCGGTCGACCGGAAACCGACCGGAAGTCGAAAAGATGCACGTGCCCGCGAGGGTAGGCTCGACAGCGCCGGGGCACCTGTCACCGGCATTCGACCATGTGGAGAGGAGCCCTGACCCAGGGTGAGCACCAAGCCGACCACCACAGATCTCGAGTGGACCGAACTGGACCAGCGGGCCGTCGATACCGCCCGCGTCCTGGCCATGGATTCCGTGCAGAAGGTCGGTAACGGCCACCCGGGCACGGCCATGAGCCTCGCTCCCGCCGCGTATCTGCTCTTCCAGAAGCTGATGCGGCACGACCCGTCGTCCCCGGACTGGGTGGGCCGTGACCGGTTCGTCCTCTCTCCCGGCCACACCAGCCTGACGCTGTACATCCAGCTCTTCCTGGCCGGCTACGGCCTGGAGCTGGACGACCTGAAGGCGTTCCGCACCTGGGGCTCCCGGACGCCGGGCCACCCCGAGCACGGGCACACCACGGGCGTGGAGACCACGACCGGCCCGCTGGGCCAGGGCATCGCCAACGCCGTGGGCATGGCCATGGCCGCGCGCTACGAGCGCGGGCTGTTCGACCCGGACACCCCGGCCGGCGAGTCCCCGTTCGACCACACCATCTGGGCGATCGTCTCCGACGGCGACCTGGAGGAGGGCATCTCGGCGGAGGCCAGCTCGCTGGCCGGCCACCAGAAGCTCGGCAACCTCATCGCGCTCTACGACGACAACCACATCTCGATCGAGGGCGACACCGCCACGGCGCTGTCCGAGGACGTCCTCAAGCGCTACGAGGCGTACGGCTGGCACGTCCAGCGCATCGAGCAGTCGCCCAACGGCGACTTCGACGTGCACGCCCTGTACGCGGCGCTGAAGGCGGCGCAGGCCGAGACCGAGCGCCCCTCGATGATCGCGGCGCGCACCATCATCGCCTGGCCGGCCCCCAACGCCCAGAACACCGAGGCCTCGCACGGCTCGGCGCTGGGCGAGGAGGAGGTGGCCGCCACCAAGCGCGTCCTGGGCTTCGACCCGGAGAAGCACTTCGAGGTCGCCGACGAGGTGCTGGCCCACGCCCGTGACGTGGTCGCCCGCGGCCGCGACGCGCACTCCCGCTGGAAGAAGCAGTTCGAGGACTGGCGCACCGCCAACCCCGAGCGGGCGGCGGAGTTCGACCGGATCGACGCGGGCCGGCTGCCCGAGGGCTGGGAGAAGGCCATTCCGGTCTTCCCCGCCGGCAAGGCCGTGGCCACCCGCAAGGCGTCCGGTGAGGTCCTCAAGGCGCTCGGCGCCGTGGTCCCCGAGCTGTGGGGCGGCTCCGCCGACCTCGCCGGCTCGAACAACACCACGATCGACGCCTCGTCCTCCTTCCTGCCGGCGGACAACCCGCTGCCGGAGGCGAACCCGTACGGCCGGACGATCCACTTCGGCATCCGCGAGCACGCCATGGGCTCGACCATGAACGGCATCGCGCTGCACGGCAACACCCGGGTGTACGGCGGCACCTTCCTGGTCTTCTCGGACTACATGCGCCCGGCCGTCCGGCTGGCCGCGCTGATGCAGCTGCCGGTCACGTACGTCTGGACCCACGACTCGATCGGTCTGGGCGAGGACGGCCCCACCCACCAGCCGGTGGAGCACCTGGCGGCGCTGCGCGCGATCCCGGGCCTGAGCGTGGTCCGCCCGGCCGACGCCAACGAGACCGCCGTCGCCTGGCGCACCATCATGGAGCGCCACGCGGTGCCCGGCACCGGCCCGACCGGCCTGGCCCTCACCCGGCAGAACGTGCCGACCTGGGACCGGGAGGCGTTCGGCTCCGCCGAGGGCACGGCCAAGGGTGGCTACATCCTGGTCGAGGCGTCCTCGGGCCGCCCGGACGTGATCCTCATCGGCACCGGTTCCGAGGTGCAGATGGCGGTCGAGGCGCGGGAGACCCTCGAGGCCGAGGGGATCGCCACCCGCGTGGTGTCGATGCCGTCGATCGAGTGGTTCAACGAGCAGGACCAGGCGTACCGCGAGCAGGTGCTGCCGCCGGACATCAAGGCCCGGGTGTCGGTCGAGGCCGGCATCGCCCAGGGCTGGCGCGAGCTGGTCGGGGACCACGGCCGCATCGTCAGCCTGGAGCACTTCGGCGCCTCCGCCGACTACCAGGTGCTCTTCGAGGAGTTCGGTCTGACCTCCCGCGCCGTGGCCGCCGCCGCCCGCGAGTCGGTCGCCTCCGTGCGCCGCTGACGCCCCATACGACTCAAGCAGGAGATGCAATTCCCATGGCAGACGCACTCAAGCGCCTCTCCGACGAAGGCGTCGCGATCTGGCTGGACGACCTGTCGCGCCAGCGCATCACGTCCGGCAACCTCGCCGAGCTGATCGACCAGCAGCATGTGGTGGGGGTGACCACCAACCCGTCGATCTTCCAGAAGGCGATCTCCGAGGGCCACGGCTACGACCAGCAGCTGACCGACCTCGCCGCCCGCCGGGTCACGGTCGAAGAGGCCATCCGCATGATCACCACGGCGGACGTCCGCGACGCCGCCGATGTGCTGCGGCCGGTCTTCGACGCCACCGGCGGCCGGGACGGCCGGGTGTCCATCGAGGTGGACCCGCGGCTGGCGCACGACACCCGCGCCACGGTCGCCGAGGCCAAGCAGCTCGCCTGGCTGGTGGACCGCCCCAACACCTTCATCAAGATCCCGGCGACCGAGGCGGGCCTGCCGGCCATCGCCGAGGTCATCGGCCTGGGCATCAGCGTCAATGTGACGCTGATCTTCTCACTGGAGCGCTACCGCGCGGTGATGGACGCCTTCCTCACCGGTCTGGAGAAGGCGAAGGCCGCGGGCCTGGACCTGTCCACCATCGAGTCGGTCGCCTCCTTCTTCGTGTCCCGCGTGGACACCGAGATCGACAAGCGGCTGGACGCCCTGGGCACGGACGAGGCGAAGGAGCTGCGCGGCAGGGCCGCGCTGGCCAACGCCCGGCTGGCGTACCAGGCGTACGAAGAGGTGTTCGCGTCCGACCGCTGGGCGGCGCTGGAGAAGGCGGGCGCCAACCGGCAGCGGCCGCTGTGGGCCTCGACCGGTGTCAAGGACCCGGCGTACAAGGACACCCTGTACGTGGACGACCTGGTCGCCCCGGGCACGGTGAACACCATGCCGGAGGCCACCCTCCAGGCCGTCGGCGACCACGGCGACATCACCGGTGACACCGTGCGCGGCACCTACGAGCAGGCGCGGGCCGACCTGGACGCCCTGGCGAAGCTGGGTATCTCGTACGACGACGTGGTACAGCTCCTGGAGGACGAGGGCGTCGAGAAGTTCGAGGCGTCCTGGAACGACCTGCTGAAGTCCACCGAGGCGGAACTCAAGCGACTCGCTCCTTCGGAGGCGTAAACACGTGAGCAGCAGCAATCCGCTGCGTGACCCCCTGGACCGGCGGCTCCCGCGCATCGCGGGGCCGTCCGGTCTGGTCATCTTCGGTGTCACGGGCGACCTGTCGCGCAAGAAGCTGATGCCCGCCGTCTACGACCTGGCGAACCGCGGACTGCTGCCGCCGGGTTTCTCCCTCATCGGGTTCGCCCGCCGGGAGTGGGCGCACGAGGACTTCGCGCAGGAGGTGTACGAGGCGGTCAAGGAGCACGCCCGTACGCCGTTCCGCGAGGAGGTCTGGCAGCAGCTGGTCAACGGCTGCCGCTTCGTGCAGGGCACCTTCGACGACGACGAGGCGTTCGCGACGCTCAAGTCGACCATCGAGGAGCTGGACGCGGCCCAGGGCACGGGGGGCAACTTCGCCTTCTACCTGTCCGTGCCGCCGAAGTTCTTCCCCAAGGTGGTCCAGCAGCTCAAGAAGCACGGACTGGCGGACCAGAAGGAAGGCTCCTGGCGCCGCGCGGTCATCGAGAAGCCGTTCGGCCACGACCTGGCGAGCGCGCAGGAGCTCAACCGCATCGTCCACGAGGTCTTTCCGCCGAACGAGGTCTTCCGGATCGACCACTATCTGGGCAAGGAGACGGTCCAGAACATTCTGGCGCTGCGCTTCGCCAACCAGATGTTCGAACCGATCTGGAACCGGTCGTACGTGGACCACGTCCAGATCACGATGGCCGAGGACATCGGCATCGGCGGCCGGGCCGGCTACTACGACGGCATCGGCGCCGCCCGGGACGTCATCCAGAACCACCTGCTCCAGCTGCTGGCGCTGACCGCCATGGAGGAGCCCGGCTCCTTCGACGCGGACGCGCTGGTGGCGGAGAAGACCAAGGTGCTCGGCGCGGTCCGGCTGCCGCAGGACCTGGGCCGGCACACCGTGCGCGGTCAGTACTGCCACGGCTGGCAGGGCGGCGAGGAAGTGCTCGGCTATCTGGAGGAGGAGGGCATCGACCCCCACTCCACGACCGACACCTACGCCGCCATCAAGCTGGGGATCGACAACCGCCGCTGGGCGGGCGTGCCGTTCTACCTCCGTACGGGCAAGCGGCTCGGCCGCCGGGTGACGGAGATCGCGGTCGTCTTCCAGCGGGCGCCGCACTCCCCCTTCGACCACACGGCCACCGAGGAGCTGGGGCAGAACGCCCTGGTCATCCGGGTGCAGCCGGACGAGGGCGTGACCGTGCGGTTCGGCTCGAAGGTGCCGGGCACCTCCATGGAGGTCCGGGACGTGTCGATGGACTTCGCCTATGGCGAGTCCTTCACCGAGTCGAGCCCGGAGGCGTACGAGCGGCTGATCCTGGATGTGCTGCTCGGTGACGCCAACCTCTTCCCGCGGCTGGAGGAGGTCGAGCTGTCCTGGAAGATCCTCGACCCGATCGAGGAGTACTGGGACCGCAACGGCAAGCCCGCGCCGTACGCGGCCGGGACCTGGGGGCCGGTCGAGGCGGACGAGATGCTCGCACGAGACGGACGGAGCTGGCGCCGGCCATGAAGATCGACCTGACGGAAACCACCTCCAGCAAGATCAACGCCGCTCTGGTGCAGGGCCGCCGCGCGATCGGCACCCCGGCCGTCGGCATGGTCCTCACCCTGGTCATCGTCACCGACGAGGAGAACGCGTACGACGCGCTCAAGGCGGCCAACGACGCCTCCCGCGAGCACCCCTCGCGCACCCTCGTGGTGATCAAGCGGGCCAGCCGCTCGCCGCGCGACCGGGCCAAGGCCCGGCTCGACGCGGAGGTGCGGGTGGGCGCCGACGCCGGCACCGGGGAGACCGTGGTGCTGCGGCTGCACGGCGAGGTGGCGGCCCACGCCCAGTCCGTGGTGCTGCCGCTGCTGCTGCCGGACGCCCCCGTGGTCGTCTGGTGGCCGGTCGGTTCGCCGCTGAACCCGGCCGCCGACCCGCTGGGCGCGCTCGCCCAGCGGCGGGTCACGGACACCTACGCCGCCGAGCACCCGGTGCGGGAGCTCACCGCCCGCGCCCAGTCCTACACCCCGGGCGACACGGATCTGTCCTGGACCCGGATCACCCCGTGGCGTTCGATGCTGGCGGCCGCCCTGGACCAGATGCCGTGCGAGATCGTCTCGGCGGAGGTCACGGGCGAGGAGTACAACCCGAGCTGTGAGCTGCTGGCCATGTGGCTCGCGGACCGGCTCGGCGTGCCGGTGGAGCGCAAGGGCTCCCAGGGGCCCGGCCTCACCTCCGTACGGCTGGAGTCCACGGACGGGAGCATCGTGCTGGACCGCGCCGACGGCGCGCTGGCCACGCTCTCCATCCCGGGCCAGCCGGACCGCGCGGTGGCGCTCAAGCGGCGGGACACCGCCGAGCTGCTCGCGGAGGAGCTGCGCCGGCTCGACCCGGACGACACCTACGCCTCGGCGGTGAGGATCGGCGTGGAGGGGCTGGGCAGCCCGAACAAGGCCGCCCGCGACTCGGCGGCGGCCGAGGGCCGGGAGGCGGCCGCGGAGGCGGCTGCCGCGGAGGCGGAGCGGGAGCCCGATGAGGCTCCCGGCTCGACCGGCTCGACCGGTTCCACCGGGGGCGGCGGCAAGGCGGCGTCGAAGGCGTCGAGCACGTCGAACGCCTCGAACGACGCCTCGAACGCCTCCGGCGGGAAGAAGGCGGCGGGCGGCGAGGGGTCGCAGGGCGGCGGCCGGAAGGCGGCCCGCAAGTGACCGCTCCGCAGGTCGTGGTCCACCGCGACAAGGAGCTGATGGCGAAGGCCGCGGCGGCCCGGCTGATCACGAAGATCGTGGACGCCCAGGCCGCCCGCGGCTCCGCCTCCGTGGTGCTCACCGGCGGGCGCAACGGCAACGGTCTGCTCGCCGCGCTCGCCGAGGCCCCCGCCCGGGACGCGGTGGACTGGTCGCGGCTCGACCTGTGGTGGGGCGACGAGCGGTTCCTGCCCTCCGGCCATCCGGAGCGCAATGACGTCCAGGCCCGCGAGATGCTGCTCGGCTCGGTGCCGCTGGACCCGGCGCGGGTGCATGCGATGCCGGCGCCGGACGGGCCCGAGGGCTTCGACGCGGACGCCGCCGCGGAGGCGTACGCCGCCGCGCTGGCCGCCGCGGCCGGCCCGGAGGACCACGGTCCCGTGCCCTCCTTCGACGTCCTGTTGCTGGGCGTGGGGCCGGACACCCATGTGGCGTCGCTCTTCCCCGAGCACCCGGGCGTGCGGGAGACCGAGCGCACGGTGGTCGGGGTGCACGGCGCGCCGAAGCCGCCGCCCACCCGGGTCTCGCTGACCCTGCCCGCCATCCGGGCCGCCCGCGAGGTGTGGCTGCTCGCGGCGGGCGAGGACAAGGCGCAGGCGGTGGCCGTGGCGCTGTCCGGCGCCGGTGAGGTCCAGGCCCCCGCCGCGGGGGCGTACGGGCGCAGCCGCACGCTGTGGTTGCTCGACGCGGCCGCGGCGGCCGGCCTGCCGCGCTCGATGTATCCCCCCGCGTCACCGTAGTCCCACCGGTTTCACACCGGTCGCGGTGCGCCGTCCGGAGCCCCGAGGTCCATGGCCTCGGGGCTCTGGACATTCCGGAGACGGGTACGCGACGCTGTGCGGTCCCACGGTCGCGACATCCGTGAGGTCGGGGGGTCGGGGGCCGGGGAGCTACGCACCGCCACGCACAGGGGGTTGCCGATGACACCGCCCAGCAGCCGAGCGCGCCGCAGTACTGCCGTCCGGCGCCACCGTACGGTGCTCCCTCGCCGCCGTACTGTGCGCGCGCGCCGCAGTACTGTCGCCCGGCGCCACCGTACGGTGGTCGCCCTGGCCGGGGCCCTGGCGGCGCTCGCCGTCGGCTGCGGTTCCTCGGGCTCCGGGGGCGCCACCGTGGACGGGGTGCGCCTGGTGAAGGAAGGCCGGCTCACCACCTGCACGCATCTGCCCTATCCGCCCTTCCAGTTCGAGCGGGACGGCAAGGTCGTCGGCTTCGACGTGGCCTTGATCGACCTGGTGGCGGCGGAGCTCGGCGTCGAACAGGTGGTGGTGGACAAGGCGTTCGAGACCATCAGGACGGGGGCCGATCTCAACGCGGGCCTGTGCGACGTGGCCGCCGCCGGCATGACGATCACCGATGAGCGCAGAGAGAACCTGGACTTCTCCCAGCCGTACTTCGAGGCCACCCAGGCGCTGCTGGCCCGCAAGGGTGTCCGGGCCGGCTCCCTGGCGGAGGTGAAGGCGGGCGCGGCGCGGCTGGGCTCGCAGTCCGCCACCACCGGGGAGGAGCTGGCGCGCCGGGCCGGCATCGACCCCACGTCGTACGAGTCCTCCGACGCCGAGCTCAACGGGCTCCGCACCGGGCAGGTCGATGTGATCATTCAGGACTACCCGGTGGTGCGGAACTGGCTGAAGGACCCGGCCCTCGCCGAGCGGTTCACCCTCTCCGCCGATCTGCGGACCGGCGAGAGCTACGGCTTCGCGGTGCGCAAGGGCGGCAATCCGAAGCTGCTGGAGAAGATCGACGCGGTGATCCGCACAGCGCGGGCCGACGGCACGTACCGCAAGCTGTACGAGGAGTGGATCGGCCCGATGCCGAAGGGCGCCGACGGCCGGTGAGCGCCCGGGAGTCCGCCCGGATGTCGCCGCGGCGCCGGCGGCGGATGGCGCGCGGCGCGCAGTACGCGGTGCTGGTGGCGGCGGTGACGGTCCTGGCGGCGCTGGCCGACTGGCCGCGCATCCAGCAGCAGTTCCTGGACCCGGGCGTGGCCGAGCAGCTCTTCCCCGATCTGATCACCGTGGCCCTGTTCAACACCGTCGTCTACACCCTCTCCGGGTTCGCGGTGGGGCTCGTGCTGGGGCTGCTGGTCGCGCTGATGCGGCTGTCGTCCGTGGGCCCGTACCGCTGGCTGGCCATGGCCTACATCGAGTTCTTCCGGGGCCTGCCCGCGTTGCTGATCTTCATCTTCGTGGGGGTGGGGGTGCCGCTCGCCTTCCCCGGCGCGGCGCTCCCCGGCGGCACGTACGGCCAGGTGGCGTGCGCGCTGGGCCTGGTGTCGGCGGCGTACATGGCGGAGACCATGCGCGCCGGCATCCAGGCGGTGCCGCGCGGCCAGGTGGAGGCGGCGCGCACGCTGGGCATGTCCCAGGGGCTCGCGATGCGCTCGATCGTCCTCCCCCAGGCGTTCCGGATCATCGTGCCGCCGCTGACGAACGAGCTGGTGCTGCTCTTCAAGGACTCCTCCCTGGTGCTGTTCCTCGGGGTGACGCTGGAGCAGCGCGAACTCACCAAGTTCGGCCGGGACCTGGCCGGGCAGGAGGCCAACACCACGCCCATCTTCGTGGCGGGGCTGTGCTATCTGCTGATCACCATTCCCCTCGGGCTGCTCGTACGGCGGCTGGAGGCCCGGCACGCGAAGGCCCGGTGAGACGGCGATGACAGTCGGGGAAGGCGTGCCGCCGGCGATCGACATCCGGGGGCTGCGCAAGTCCTTCGGGGATCTGGAGGTGCTGCGCGGTGTGGACTTCCGCGTCCGGCCGGGCGAGGTGGTGTGTGTGATCGGCCCCTCCGGGTCGGGCAAGTCCACGCTGCTGCGCTGTGCGAACCTGCTGGAGCGGCCGACCTCGGGCACCGTACGGGTGCGGGGGGTGGATCTGACGGACCCCGATGTGGACCTGGACCGGGTGCGCCGGCGGATCGGCATGGTCTTCCAGTCCTTCAACCTGTTCCCGCATCTGACGGTGCTGGAGAACCTCACCATCGCCCAGCGGCGGGTGCTGCGCCGGGGCAGGGCCGAGGCCACGGCGATCGCCCGGGAGAACCTGGCGAAGGTGGGGCTGCTCGACAAGGAGGACGGCTATCCGGCGCGGCTGTCCGGCGGCCAGCAGCAGCGGGTGGCGATCGCGCGGGCGCTGTCGATGGGCCCGGAACTGATGCTGTTCGACGAGCCGACGAGCGCGCTCGACCCCGAACTGGTGGGCGAGGTGCTGGCGGTGATGCGCCGGCTCGCCGACGAGGGGATGACCATGATGGTGGTCACCCACGAGATGGGCTTCGCCCGCGAGGTCGCCGACCGGGTGGTCTTCCTGGACGACGGGCGGGTGGTGGAGGAGGGCGCTCCGGGCGAGGTGCTCGTCCGCCCGGAGCACCCGAGGACCCGGGCCTTTCTGGCCCGGGTCACCCGGCCGCAGGAGGCCCCACCGCCGGGAACGCCTCAGCAGGCCCCACCGCCGGGGGCGGCGGACGCCGCCGGCGGCGCGGCCCCCGGCGGGGCTCAGCGGCCGCGCAGCGACCGGTAGCGGCTCACCAGGGCGGCCGTGGAGCCGTCCAGGCCCTCCCCGCCCGTCCCCTCGGTCAGTACGGGCTCGATCCGCTTGGCGAGCACCTTGCCGAGCTCGACGCCCCACTGGTCGAAGGAGTCGATGTTCCAGATCGCGCCCTGGACGAACACCTTGTGCTCGTAGAGCGCGATGAGCTGGCCCAGTACGGAGGGGCTGAGCTCCGTCGCCAGGATGGTGGTGGTGGGGCGGTTGCCGTGGAAGGTGCGGTGCGGCACCTGCTCGGCGGGCACGCCCTCGGCCGCGACCTCCTCGGCGCTCTTGCCGAAGGCGAGGGCCTGCCCCTGGGCGAAGAGGTTGGCCATCAGCAGGTCGTGCTGGTCCTTCAGCTCGCCGAGCTCCTCGACCGGCCGGGCGAAGCCGATGAGGTCGGCGGGGATCAGCTTGGTGCCCTGGTGCAGCAGCTGGTAGTAGGCGTGCTGGCCGTTGGTGCCGGGGGTGCCCCAGACGACCGGGCCGGTCTGCCAGTTCACCGGGCGGCCCTGGCGGTCCACGGACTTGCCGTTGGACTCCATGTCCAGCTGCTGGAGGTAGGCGGTGAAGCGCGACAGGTAGTGGCTGTAGGGCAGGACGGCGTGCGACTGGGCGTCGTGGAAGCCGCCGTACCAGACGCCGAGCAGCCCGAGCAGCAGTGGCGCGTTCTCCTCCGCCGGGGCGGTCCTGAAGTGCTCGTCGACCAGGTGGAAGCCGGCCAGCATCTCGCGGAACCGCTCCGGGCCGATGGCGATCATCAGCGAGAGGCCGATGGCGGAGTCGTACGAGTACCGGCCGCCGACCCAGTCCCAGAACTCGAACATGTTGGTGGTGTCGATGCCGAACTCCGCGACCTCGGCCGCGTTGGTCGACACCGCGACGAAGTGCCGTGCCACGGCCGACTCGTCCCCGCCGAGCCCCTCCAGCAGCCAGCGCCGGGCGGCCTTGGCGTTGGTGATGGTCTCGATGGTGGTGAACGTCTTGGAGGAGATGATGAACAGGGTCCGGGCCGGGTCCAGGTCCCGTACCGCCTCGTGCAGATCGGCTCCGTCCACGTTGGAGACGAAGCGGAAGTCCAGCCGCCGATCGGTGAAGGGGCGCAGCGCCTCGTAGGCCATCGCCGGGCCGAGGTCGGAGCCGCCGATGCCGATGTTGACGACGGTGGTGATGCGCTCCCCGGTGTGCCCGGTCCAGCCGCCCGAGCGAACCCGGCCGGCGAAGACGGACATCTTGTTGAGCACCGAGTGGACCGCGGGCACGACGTTGTGGCCGTCCACCTCGATCACGGTGTCGTGCGGGGCGCGCAGGGCGGTGTGCAGCACCGCGCGGCCCTCGGTGTTGTTGATCTTCTCGCCGCGGAACATGGCGTCCCGCAGCCGGGTCACGCCGGCGGCCGCGGCCAGCTCGCGCAGCAGCCGCAGCGTCTCATCGGTCACCAGGTGCTTGGAGTAGTCCAGGTACAGGTCGCCGACCTGCGTGGTGAGGCGCTCGGCGCGCCCCGGGTCGGCCGCGAACAGCTCCCGCAGCCGCACCTCCCCCAGCTGCTCCCGGTGCTTGGCCAACGCGATCCACTCGGGCATCTGATCGAGCCTGGCCCGGCCTGCTGCGTTCATCTCGGACATCCCCGAATCAGCTCACTTCTCCTCGTCACTGCCCCGCTGCGCATCCAACCTAATTGATCAGAAGCCGGTACGAGGTGTCCCCCGGCTCGCGGCATGGTCGAAAAACGCGGGCGGCCCGAAAGCGCGGCCCGGCGGAACACGACGGCACCGGGAACACCCCGGCACCGGAAACGCCGTGGCGCCGAGAACGCGACGGGCCCGGGGCGCGGGTGTTCCGCGTCCCGGGCCGTCACCCGTACGAGAGGGGGTACCGCTCAGATCTCGCCGCGCAGCTTGGCCAGCGCCTCGGCCAGGATCGCCTCGCCGTCGGCGTCGCTGCGGCGCTCCCGCACATAGGCGAGGTGCGTCTTGTACGGTTCGGTGCGCGGCGGGTCCGGCGGGTTGTCCCGGTCCTTGCCGGCCGGGAAACCGCAGCGGGGGCAGTCCCACGTGTCGGGAATCTGCGCGTCGCTGGCGAAGCTCGGCTGCGTCTCGTGCCCGTTCGAGCACCAGAAGGAGATGCGCAGGCGCGGCGCGGACTCGCCCCGCTCGGCCTCACCCATCGGCCCCGCTCCGACCCGACTTCCACGGATCGCGTTGCCACTTGCCACGGTCGTAACTCCCTGCGTGATGGTGCTGCGAAGCATCGATAGGCAGCTCCGCTGCCGGGGCGCCCCAGTCTACGTAAGGCCCAACGCGCGTCCAGTGACTGGAGTTACACCCCCGCGCCCGAGGACGCGAGCCTCCATGATAGGCCGCGCACGCGACGGTGTGTCAGACGGCGAGTCGGACAGGGAGTCAGCTGTCCAGCTTCATCAGCAGTCCGAGGACGACAATGCAGGCGAACCACAGCAGACCGACCACCACGGTGATGCGGTCGAGATTCCGCTCGGCGACGGAGGAGCCGCCGACCGAGGACTGCATGCCGCCACCGAACATGTCGGAGAGGCCGCCGCCCTTTCCCTTGTGCATGAGCACCAGCAGCATCATCAGCAGGCTGAAGACGATCAGGGCGATCGAGAACCCCATAATCACGGCTGGACCAACTCTCTACGGACTCGTGATGGCGACGGGGGCCGGGCGGCGGTCATGCCGCGGTCCGGCCCCCGACAGGGTACGACGGAGGAGGGCCCCCGGCCTACTCACCGGCCGCGGGGCCACCCTCGGTGGTCCCGGAGAACCTCACTGGTCCCGGAACCGGACGATCTTGACGAACTCCTCGGCGTCCAGCGAGGCACCGCCGACGAGGGCGCCGTCGACGTCCGGCTGCGCCATGATCGCGGCGACATTGCCGGACTTCACGGAGCCGCCGTACTGGATGCGGACCTTGTCGGCCAGCTCCCGGTCGTAGAGCTCGGCCAGCCGGCCGCGGATCGCCCCGCAGACCTCCTGCGCGTCCTCGGGGGTGGCGACCTCGCCGGTGCCGATGGCCCACACGGGCTCGTAGGCGACCACGATCGTCTCGGCGTGCTCGGCCGGGATGTCCGCCAGGGCGCCGTCGAGCTGCGCGAGGGTGTGGGCGACGTGGTTGCCCGCCTTGCGGACGTCCAGGCCCTCGCCGATGCACAGGATCGGGGTGAGGCCGTGCCGGTACGCGGCCTTGACCTTGGCGTTGACGAGCGCCTCGTCCTCGCCGTGGTACTGGCGGCGCTCGGAGTGGCCGATCACCACGTAGGTGCAGTTCAGCTTGGCCAGCATGGCGCCGGAGATCTCGCCGGTGTAGGCGCCGGAGTCGTGCGCCGAGAGGTCCTGGGCGCCGTACCTGATCCTGAGCTTGTCGCTGTCGACGAGGGTCTGGCACGACCGCAGGTCGACGAACGGCGGCAGGACGGCGACCTCGACGGCGTCGTAGTCCTTATCGGTGAGGCTGAAGGCGAGCTTCTGGACGTGGGCGATGGTCTCCAGGTGGTTGAGATTCATCTTCCAGTTGCCCGCCATCAGCGGGGTGCGGCCCTTGTGGGGAGCGGTCACGGTGTTCAGTCCTCCAGTGCGGCGAGGCCGGGGAGCGTCTTGCCCTCGAGGTATTCGAGGCTCGCGCCGCCGCCGGTCGAGATGTGGCCGAAAGCGTTCTCGTCGAAGCCCAGGATGCGGACCGCGGCGGCGGAGTCCCCGCCGCCGACGACCGTGAAGGCCGGGCTGTCGGTGAGCGCCTGGGCGATGGCCTTGGTGCCCTCGGCGTAGGTGGGGTGCTCGAAGACGCCCATGGGGCCGTTCCAGAAGACGGTCGCGGCGTCGGCGAGCCGGCCGGCGTACAGCTCCCGGGTCTTCGGGCCGATGTCCAGGCCCTCCTGGTCGGCGGGGATGGCGTCGGTGGCCACCACGCTCGGGTTGGCCGGGGCCTTGGTCTTCAGGTCCGGGAACTCGGCGGAGACCAGGACGTCGACGGGGAGCAGGAACTCCACGCCGCGCTCCTTCGCCCGCGCCAGGTACTCCTGGCAGGCCGGGATCTGGTCCTCCTGGAGCAGCGAGATGCCGACCTCGTGGCCCTGGGCCTTGAGGAAGGTGTACGCCATGCCGCCGCCGACGAGGATGCGGTCGGCCTTCTCCAGCAGGTGGTCGATGACGCCGAGCTTGTCGGAGACCTTGGCGCCGCCGAGCACGACCACGTACGGGCGCTTGACGTCCTCGGTGAGCTTCTTCAGCACGCCGACCTCGGTGGCGATGAGGCCGCCGGCGGCGTGCGGCAGGCGCGCCGGGAGGTCGTACACGGAGGCGTGCTTGCGGTGCACGGCGCCGAAGCCGTCGCCGACGTACACATCGGCGAGCGCGGCCAGCTCGTCGGCGAAGGCGGCGCGCTCGGCGTCGTCCTTGGCGGTCTCGCCGGCGTTGAAGCGCAGGTTCTCCAGCACGGCGACCCGGCCGTCGGCCAGGGCGGCGACGGTGGCGCGGGCGGACTCGCCGACGGTGTCGGTGGCGAAGGCCACCGGGGCGCCGAGCAGTTCGCCGAGGCGGTCGGCGGCGGGGGCGAGGGAGAACGCGGGGTCCGGGGCGCCCTTGGGGCGGCCCAGGTGCGAGGCGACGATCACCTTGGCGCCGGCCTCGGCGAGCCTCTTGATCGTCGGCAGGACGGCGCGGATGCGGCCGTCGTCGGTGATGACGGCGCCGTCGAGCGGCACGTTCAGATCGGCGCGGACGAAGACCCGCTTCCCGGTCAGGCCCTCGCCGATGAGTTCATCGATCGTCTTCACGAAGTGACTCCGTTGCTGTGGTCATGGGACAGGGCTCGTGCGGGGCGTCTTCGCTCCGCACGAGCCCTGTCCTCCATCTCGGTGCCTTACGCGGCAGCGATCAGAGCTGGCCGCCGACGAAGGTGGTGAGGTCCACCAGACGGTTGGAGTAACCCCACTCGTTGTCGTACCAGCCGACGACCTTGACCTGCTTGCCCTGGACCATGGTGAGCTGCGAGTCGAAGGTGCAGGAGGCCGGCCAGTTGACGATGTCCGAGGAGACGATCGGGTCCTCGGTGTACTCGAGAATGCCCTTGAGCTGACCCTCGGCGGCCTTCTGGAAGGCGGCGTTGATCTCTTCCTTGGTGGTCTCGCGGTCGAGCTCGAGGACCAGGTCGGTGACCGAGCCGGTCGGGACCGGGACGCGCATGGCGATGCCGTCCAGCTTGCCCTTGAGCTGCGGGAGGACCAGCGCGGTGGCCTTGGCGGCGCCCGTGGAGGTCGGGATGATGTTCTCCGCGGCGGCGCGGGCGCGGCGCAGGTCCTTGTGCGGGAAGTCCAGGATGCGCTGGTCGTTGGTGTAGGCGTGGACCGTCGTCATCATGCCCTTGACGATGCCGAAGGTCTCGTCGAGGACCTTGGCCATCGGCGCCACGCAGTTGGTGGTGCAGGAGGCGTTGGAGATGACGTGGTGGTTGGCCGCGTCGTACTGCTCGTGGTTGACGCCCATCACGATGGTGATGTCCTCGTCCTTGGCCGGGGCCGAGATGAGGACCTTCTTCGCGCCGGCGGCGAGGTGCTTGGCGGCGTCGTCGCGCTTGGTGAAGATGCCGGTGGACTCGATGACGATGTCGGCGCCGAGCTCACCCCACGGCAGGTTCGCCGGGTCGCGCTCGGCCATCGTCTTGAACGTCTGGCTGCCCACCGTGATGGTGTCGTCGGTGTGGCTGACGTCCTGCTTCAGGCGGCCCAGGATCGAGTCGTACTTCAGCAGGTGGACCAGGGTGGCGTTGTCCGTCAGGTCGTTGACACCGACGATCTCGATGTCCGCGCCCTGCTCCAGGAGCGCGCGGAAGTAGTTGCGACCGATACGGCCAAAGCCGTTGATGCCTACGCGGATCGTCACGAACCGATCTCCTCGTTGGTGTGGCCGGTCTGGGCGCCGGCGAACTGTATGGGATGTCCCCGACCACCACCGACCCTACCTCTCCCGGGCGCTTTGGGTGACATCGAGCAGTCGGGGACACGCACCGTCAGCGGCGCAGCGCGCGCAGTGCCGCACCCAGCAATGACGCCCGCTCGGCGGGGGTGGCGACGTGCTCCAGACCGAAGCCGAGGAGCACCGTGGAGCGGGTCGTGACGGCGGCCGAGCGGCCGGGCTGCGCGGGCGGGGCGTAGGCGCCCGCGCCGGCGCTGGTGAACTGCTCGAACGCCTCCGGGGGCAGGATGTCCGAGGTCACGGTGTAGAGGCCGGCGGCGTCGAGCGGGTTGCCGGGCGCGTCGGCGAGGGCGGCGCCCGCCGGGGCGAGGCGTCCGGCGCCGGTGAAGGCCGTCGGCCGGCTCACCGAGGTCCGGCTGTGGGCGCCGAGGTAGTACTGGGCGACGTCGTTGGTGAGCGCGGAGCCGACGACGGAGCCGCCGCCCGCCTGTTCCCCGGCGGTGATCAGCCGGCCGCCCTCGTTGAGGTGGGCCCGTACGGCCAGCAGGGTGGCGCCGCCGGGGCGGCCCTCCCCGGTGTACCAGACGACGTCCTTGAAGTGGCTCAGGACGCCGAGGGCGTGCGGGGCGCCCCGGGTGGCCACGTCCCAGACGGCGGCGCGGCGCTTGTTGGCGGCGAGGGCGGCGGTGTACGCGTCCGTGTGGCGCGCCGGGGTGTCGCCGCCCTCCTCGGCGATGACGAGGGTGTCGGCGCGGGGGCGTGGCGCGACGGTGTAGCGGAACGGTTCGGCGGCGGTGGGCGCGCCCTCGCGGGTGCGGCCGCTGAACCAGACGGTGACCTCGGCGCCGGGCCGGGCGCCGGTCACCCGGGCCCGGTACTCGTCGAAGCGGATGTTGTCCTCGCCGCCGTAGACCCTGCCGCCCCGCCAGGGCAGCAGCGGTGCGGTGCGGATGGGGCCGCCGTCGATCCGGTAGTGGAGGCGCTTGTCGCGGACGCTCTTGCGGGCGACGACGGAGACCTCCTGGGGGCCGCCGGCGGCGTACGAGGTGGTGAAGGCGTCGGGGGTGAAGTCGGGGGCGGTCATGCCCACCGGGGAGCTGGGGCGGTCGGGGTGGGCCGCGGTCTCGGCGACGGCGAGCGCGAACGGAACGTTTTTCCGGAACTCCTGCTCGATGAGGGTCCGGTCGTCGGGGAAGTTGAACCCGGACTGACAGTCGCCGGGCTCCCAGGCGTCGTTCGGGTCGAGCGCGGAGGCGGTGGCGCACGTCGTCATCTCGGGGGTGAACATCATCATCCCGTTGACGTTGGCGGCGTGGCCGTCGGACTCGCCGTTGGTGGTGTAGAGCTCGGAGGACATCTGGGGGCGGTAGCCGGGCACGGCCGGGTTCTCGGGGGTGCCGGCGAGGGCGCGGTAGAGGACGTCGTCGGGGGTGGGGGTGGCCACCTGCCAGCCGACGCCGTAGAGGATCAGCTCGGCGGCGGAGTGGTAGTTGATGCCGTACTCGAAGCCGACGCGCTTCTGGAGGGCGTCGAGCGCCTTGGTCTCGGGCTCGCTCATGGGGGCGGCGCCGCGGTAGGTCTCGCTGGCGGGGTTCGGGGAGGAGCCCTCGTTGTCATATCCCCAGCGGTAGCGGAAGTTGCGGTTGAGGTCGACGCCGTCGCCGGGCCGGATCTGGCCGTCGCCGTTGTTGTCGCGCAGGTTCTTGCGCCAGAGGCGGTTGCCGGGGGTGAAGCTGAAGTCGTAGCCGTCGGGGTTGGCCGAGAGCACGAACCACAGCTCCGTACGGTCGACGACGGTGGTGATCCGGTCGTCGCGCCCGTAGGAGTCGAGGTAGTGATGCATCAGCCGCCGGGTCATCTCGGGGGTGATCCACTCGCGGGCGTGCTGGTTGGAGACGTGGAGGACGGCGGGCTTGGCGCCGTCGGGGGTGGCCGACGCGCCCTTGCTGATCTTGACGGCGAGGATGTCCTGGCCGTTCAGGCTCTTGCCGATGGGGACGACCTTGGCCAGGCCGGGGTGGGTGCGGCCGACCTCGACGATCTCGTCACGGAGGCCGCCGGGCGCGCTGTACGGGCGGAAGACGCCGTCGCCGGCCGCGGCGACCCGCTGCCGCGCGGCCGGGGAGAGCGTGCGCTCGGTGAGGCCGACGCCCTGGGCGCGGAGCCGGTCGGCCTGGGTGCGGGTGAGGAAGAGCTCGACGTGGGTGGTGCCCTTGTCGGGCGTGCGCACGCCCAGCTCGTGGGCGTCCGCGCCGGCCTCCAGGAGCAGCGGCACCTGCTCCCCGGTGACCTCGGCGGTCCATACGGCGATGGGCTCGCCGCCGCCGTCGCGCGCGGGGTCCGCGTGGGCCGCGGGCATGGCGGCCAGCCCGCCCAGCAGCAGCGAAGCGGCCGCGAGGACGGCTCTCGCCTTGCGTCTCATGTGCCCCCCTTGTCGTGGTGGTCGCCGTCCGGCCCATCGGTGAACAGGGGGAACGGCCAGGGCAGAGTCACGATGGCATCATGATCATGTCAAGACCGCTTTCCGCGCCACGGTGGAGGGGCGGTGGCGCGGCGACGGCGCGGGCCGCGGCGGGGTCGGCCGTGCGGCGCGTGCGGGGCGCGGCGGAGCCGGCCGTGCGGCGCGTGCGGGGCGCACGCGCCCGCGTGCGCGCCCACCGAGCCGGGCCGGAGGCCGGCCCGTCAGCCGACCATGCCCTCGGCCATCTCCTCGGAGAGGTTCGACTCCGTGCCGGGGATGCCCAGGTCCTGGGCCCGCTTGTCGGCCATGGCCAGCAGCCGGCGGATGCGGCCGGCGACGGCGTCCTTGGTCAGCGGCGGGTCGGCGAGCGCGCCGAGCTCCTCCAGGGACGCCTGCTTGTGCTCCATCCGCAGCCGTCCGGCCGCCGCCAGGTGCTCCGGCACCTCGTCGCCGAGGATCTCCAGGGCCCGCTGGACCCGCGCGCCCGCGGCCACCGCCGCGCGCGCCGAGCGGCGCAGATTGGCGTCGTCGAAGTTGGCGAGGCGGTTGGCCGTGGCGCGGACCTCGCGGCGCATCCGCCGCTCCTCCCAGGCCAGCACGGACTCGTGCGCCCCGAGCCGCGTCAACAGCGCGCCGATCGCGTCACCGTCCCGGACGACCACCCGGTCCACGCCGCGGACCTCGCGCGCCTTGGCGGCGATGCCGAGCCTGCGGGCCGCGCCCACGAGCGCCAGGGCCGCCTCGGGGCCCGGGCAGGTCACCTCCAGCGAGGAGGAGCGACCGGGCTCCGTGAGCGAGCCGTGCGCCAGGAACGCGCCGCGCCAGGCCGCCTCCGCGTCGCAGGTGGCCCCGGAGACCACCTGCGGGGGCAGCCCGCGGATCGGGCGGCCGCGGCCGTCGACCAGGCCCGTCTGCCGCGCGAGCTGGTCACCGCCCGCCACCACCCGTACGACGTAGCGGCTGCCGCGCCGCAGCCCGCTGGGCGCCATCACCACGAGGTCGGAGGAGTGTCCGAAGATCTCCAGGATGTCCTTGCGCAGCCGCCTGGCGGCGATGCCCGTGTCCAGCTCCGCCTCGATCACGATCCGGCCGCTGACCAGGTGCAGGCCACCGGCGAATCGCAGGATCGACGAGACCTCCGACTTGCGGCAGCAGGTCCGGGTGACGGGTAGCCGGGAGATCTCGTCCTTCACCGCTGGCGTCATCGCCATGGGCCGATCCTTCCATGCATCCGAAAAATACGGTCGTACGCGGCGGCCAGCAGCTCCGGATCGTGCCTGGGAGAGCCGCCTCCCGAGCCCTCGGGCGGGCGGGAGGCGCTCCCCGCGACAGCCGGGGGAACGCTCCCCGCCTGGGCCACCGGCGCCAGCTCGACCGTGCCCCCGAGCCGCTCCGCGGCCTCGGTGAGGCTCCGCCGATCGGGCACGGCGGCCTCGTCGGCCAGCACCACGTCGAAGGCGAGTTTAGGGGCGTGTCGGGCCAAAACCTCCAAATGACGCTGCGGGGAGAAGCCCGCGGTTTCACCCGGCTGCGGGGCGAGGTTCAGCGAGAGCACCCGGCGGGCCTTGGTCTCGACGAGGGCGTCGAGCAGCTCGGGGACCAGCAGATGCGGGATCACGGAGGAGAACCAGGAGCCGGGGCCGAGCACGACCCAGTCGGCGTCCAGCACGGCCTCCACGGCCTCCGGCACGGCCGGCGGGTCGTGCGGCACCAGGTGCACCGACTGCACCTCGCCGGGGGTGAGCGCGACCGTGGCCTGGCCGCGGACGGTGCTCACCACGTCCGGCCGCTCGGGGTCGTGGCCCCGCACCAGCGCCTGGAGCTCCAGGGGCACGGCGGACATGGGCAGCACCCGGCCGTGCGCGCCGAGCAGCTTGCCCACCAGGTCGAGCGCCTGGACGTGGTCGCCGAGCTGTTCCCAGAGGGCGACGATCAGCAGGTTGCCCACGGCGTGGCCGTGCAGATCACCCTCGCTGGCGAATCGGTGCTGCACCACCCGCGCCCAGGTCTGCCCCCAGTCGTCGTCCCCGCACAGCGCGGCCAGCGCCTTGCGGAGGTCACCGGGCGGGAGCACGCCGAGCTCGTCACGGAGCCGGCCGCTGGAGCCGCCGTCGTCCGCGACCGTGACGACGGCGGTCAGATCACCGGTGATCCGGCGCAGGGCGGCGAGCGAGGCCGAGAGGCCCTGCCCGCCGCCCAGCGCCACGACCTTGGGCTGGGCGCCGCGCCGCCGGCCCGTACGGCCTCCGGTGAGGCCCGTACGGTCCGGGACCAGCCGGCGCACGCGCCGCAGCCTGAGGGATTTGCCGGTCACTCGCGCCCCATGTCCCGGTGGACCACCACGGTCTCGACCCCCTCGGCGGCCAGGCGCCGGGCCAGCTTCTCGGACATCGCGACGCTGCGGTGCTTGCCGCCGGTGCAGCCCACCGCGATGGTCACATAGCGCTTGCCCTCCCGGCGGTAGCCGGAGGCGATCAGCTGGAGCAGCTCGGTGTAGCGGTCGAGGAACTCCTTGGCGCCGGGCTGGTTGAAGACGTAGTTGGACACCTCGTCGTTGAGGCCGGTGAACGGCCGCAGCTCCGGCACCCAGTGCGGGTTGGGCAGGAAGCGGCAGTCCACGACGAGGTCGGCGTCGACGGGCAGGCCGTACTTGTAGCCGAACGACATGACGGTGGCGCGCAGCTCCGGCTCCTCCTCGCCGGCGAACTGGGCGTCCATCTTGGCGCGCAGCTCGTGGACGTTCAGGCTGGAGGTATCGATCACCAGATCGGCGTCGCCGCGCAGCTCGCGCAGCAGGTCCCGCTCGGCGGCGATGCCGTCGACGATCCGGCCGGAGCCCTGGAGGGGGTGCGGCCGGCGCACGGACTCGAACCGGCGGACCAGGGCCTCGTCGGAGGCCTCCAGGAAGATCACCCGCCGCTTGACGTTCTTGGCGGCGAGATCGGCCAGCGACTCGCGCAGATTGTCGAAGAAGCGCCGGCCGCGCACGTCCACCACGACGGCGATCCGGGCGACGTTGCCCTGGGAGCGGGCGCCGAGGTCCACCATGGTGGGGATCAGGGCGGGCGGCAGGTTGTCGACCACGAACCAGCCGAGGTCCTCCAGGCACTTGGCGGCGGTGCTGCGGCCCGCCCCCGACATGCCGGAAATGATCACCAGCTCGGGGATGGACGCCGTCTCGGCGACCTCGCCCGTCGTGCCCGTACTCACCTGTGCTCCGTCTCTCTCGGTACCGATCTCATGATCCGTCATCGTCACTCCCCCGTGTCGACGAGGAGGCCGCGGGCGCGGGCTCCTCTTCCATGATCTCCCCTGTCGCGGTGTTCACCGCCGGGGCGGCCGGGGCCGCCCCCGCCAGGGCCGCGGCGACGGTCTCGGCCGTTTTGCGGCCGACGCCGGGCACCTCGCAGATCTGTTCGACCGTGGCCGCCCGCAGCCGCTTCAGCGAGCCGAAGTGCTTCAGCAGCGCCTGGCGGCGGGTCTCGCCGAGGCCGGGCACGGCGTCCAGCGGCCCGGCCCGCAGGGCCTTGCTCCGCTTGCCGCGCTGATAGGTGATGGCGAAGCGGTGCGCCTCGTCCCGGACGCGCTGGAGGAGATAGAGCCCCTCGCTGGTGCGCGGGAGGACCACCGGGTCGTCCTCGTCCGGCAGCCAGACCTCCTCCAGGCGCTTGGCGAGGCCGCAGACGGCGACGTCGTCGATGCCCAGCTCGTCGAGCGCCCTGCGGGCGGCGGCCACCTGCGGCCGGCCGCCGTCCACGACCACGAGCTGCGGCGGGTAGGCGAAGCGGCGGGCCTTGCCGGTCTCCGGGTCGATGGGGCCGCCGGGGCCGCTCGGGCCGCTCTCCTCGACGCCGACCTCGCCGGTGCGGTGCGGGCCACCGGCAGGCGCGGTGACGGCTCCGGCCTCGGCCCCGGCCTCGGTGGCCCAGCCGGCTCCGGCTCCCGCTGCGGCTCCGGCTCCGGTTCCCGTTTCGGCTCCGGTGCCGTGCTCCCCCGGGTCGCCGGTCTCCTCGTCCCACTCGCCGGTGCGCAGCTTCTCCTGGAGGTAGCGGCGGAAGCGGCGGCTGATCACCTCGTGCATGGACCGGACGTCGTCCTGGCCGGCGAAGGACTTGATCTGGAAGCGGCGGTACTCGCTCTTGCGCGCCAGGCCGTCCTCGAAGACGACCATGGAGGCCACCACGTCGTCCCCCTGGAAGTGCGAGACGTCGAAGCACTCGATGCGCAGCGGCGCGGAGTCCAGGTCCAGGGCCGCGGCGATCTCCTCCAGGGCGCGGGAGCGGGTGGTCAGATCGGAGGCCCGCTTGGTCTTGTGCAGCGCCAGGGCCTGCTGGGCGTTGCGGCCCACGGTGGCCATGAGGTCCTTCTTGTCGCCGCGCTGCGGGATGCGCAGATCGACGCGGGAGCCCCGGCGCTGGGCCAGCCACTGGGCGACCGGCTCCACGGGGTCCGGCAGCGCCGGCACCAGCACCTCGCGGGGCACGCCCTCGCCGCTCTCCTCGCCGTAGAGCTGCTGGAGGGCGTGCTCGACCAGCCCCGCGGTGTCGACCGCCTCGACCTTGTCGGTGACCCAGCCGCGCTGGCCGCGCACCCGGCCGCCGCGCACATGGAAGATCTGGACGGCGGCCTCCAACTCGTCCTCGGCCACGGCGATCAGGTCGGCGTCGGTGGCGTCGGCGAGCACGACGGCGTTCTTCTCCATGGCGCGCCGCAGCGCCTCCATGTCGTCCCGCAGCCGGGCGGCCCGCTCGTACTCCATCTCCTCGGCCGCCTCGTGCATCCGCTTCTCCAGGCGGCGCAGATACGTGCCGGTGCGGCCGGCCATGAAGTCGCAGAACTCCTCGGCCAGTTCCCGGTGTTCCTCGGGTGTCACCCGGCCGACGCAGGGGGCGGAGCACTTGCCGATGTAGCCCAGCAGACAGGGGCGGCCGATCTGGTTCGAGCGCTTGAAGACGCCGGCGGAGCACGTCCGGACGGGGAAGACGCGCAGCATCAGGTCGACGGTCTCGCGAATGGCCCAGGCGTGGGCGTAGGGGCCGAAGTAGCGCACACCCTTGCGCTTGGGGCCGCGCATCACCTGGACGCGGGGGAACTCCTCGTTCAGGGTGACGGCGAGCGAGGGGTAGCTCTTGTCGTCGCGGTACTTCACATTGAACCGCGGGTCGAACTCCTTGATCCAGGAGTATTCGAGCTGGAGCGCCTCGACCTCGGTGGAGACCACGGTCCACTCCACCGAGGCGGCGGTGGTGACCATGGTGCGGGTGCGCGGATGGAGACCGGCGAGGTCCTGGAAGTACGAGGAGAGCCGCTGGCGCAGGCTCTTCGCCTTCCCGACGTAGATCACCCGGTGGTGCTCGTCACGGAATTTGTAGACCCCGGGCGAGTCGGGGATCTGTCCCGGCTTGGGTCGGTAGCTGCTGGGGTCTGCCATGCCATCACCCTACTGGCGACCACCGACAGATCCCCCGTGCCGGGGGGAGCGGGACGTACCGCTTCGGCCGTTTCCGGCACGGGCCGGACTCTCACTGCCTCAGCGGCGCCTCAGCCGCCGCGCGGCCACGGTGCCCAGCCCGAGGGCGAGCGCCGCCGATCCCGCCACGGCGAGGACGGGCGCGTTCAGCGGCCCCTCGTCGGTGCCGCGCACGGCGCCGGAGGCCCGCTGCGCGGCCGGCTCCTCGGCGGCGCCGGCCCCGTAGCCCCCGGCGCCGCCCCGCTTCGCGTAGGCCGAGCCCGGCAGCTTGTCGGCGTACGCCGCGCGCACCCGGTCGCGATAGGCGTCGAGCGTCGTGCCGGCGGCGCCGACGGCCCGGCGCGCGTCCTCGTCGAGCGGCAGGACCCGGTCGCCGCGCTGCACGTACCACGCGTCGATCTGCGGCTCGCGGAACACCGTGCCGCCGGCCAGCGCCCGCGCGCCCTGCGCGGCGTAGCGGGTCTCGTCGTCGCCGGTGGCGATGTTGACCACCTTCCACGAGCCGTCCTCGGCCCGTACGGTCCACACCGACGCCCGCCGGCCGTCCGAGGCGACGGCCGTACTGGCGAGGAACTCCTGCTTCGCCACCGGTGCCCCGGGCTTCCCCGCGACGAACTCCGGGGACAGGGTGTTGACGGGCACGGCCGCGCCCTCGATCCGGGGCTCCACCCGGTTCGCGGCGAGGCTTCCGTCACGGGCGAAGAACCGGGAGAGGGTCTCCAGGGTGCCCGGCGCTCCGGCGGCGCTCCGGGCGGCCGTCAGAGCGGCCTGGTCGGGGGCCGGGGGCTGGGCCGGCGGGGCCCCGGCGGCCTGGGCGAGCTGCGGCCCGAGGGCGAGCAGGGCCGCGGCGATCGCGCCGGTGGCCGCGGCACGGGAGGCCAGGACGCGCTTGCGGTTCGTCGTCATGGCGTCACGCCCCGATCCGGTAGAGCGAGTGCGTCCAGGAGAACTGGTTGTTGCTGACGTACCAGCTGTGCGAGGCCCAGTTGTAGCGGTCGGAGGACTGCCACGGGTCGCCCCAGTACACCCAGCCGCCGTTGGTGTCGTAGCCGTAGATCACATGCATGTGGCCGCCTCCGGACGACCACTGGATGCGGGTCTCGATGGGCCGCTTGGCGTCGATCTCCGTCTGCACGGTCGGGTAGCGCAGCCAACCGCTGACGTAGCTGCCGGGGTTGACGCCGGTCCAGCGCAGGGCGGTCTGCACATGGCCCAGGGTTGCCTGGGAGTTGGGGCACTCGGTCCCCTGCTGACGGTTGAACGCCGCGTTGCAGAACTGGTTCTGGCTGTACTTCTTGCCGAACCAGGTGGCGATCGTGTTGCCGGCCGCCGCCCAGCACCAGTTGGTCTTCTGCTGGGCCTGCATGGTGATGTCGAGCTTGTTGGCGGCCAGGGCGCCCTGGCCGCCAAC
>NZ_JBPQTV010000010.1:0-50901 GCF_051386515.1 Streptomyces sp. URMC 123
GGTCGGGGTGGGCGTGGCGGCGGGCGCCGAGGGTTCCTCGACGCTCACCCCGAAGTCGGTGGCGATGCCCGCGAGCCCATTGGCGTACCCCTGGCCGACGGCCCGCACCTTCCAGGCTCCCTGGCGGCGGTAGACCTCCATGACCACCAGGGCGGTCTCCGCGCCCAGTCCGGGCGGCGTGAACGTGGCCAGGACGGAGCCGTCATCCGTACTGCGCACCGTGGCCGTGGGCTCGGTGCCCGCGAACGTCGCCCCCGGCGCGTCCAGGCTGGCGGTCACCACGATCCTGTCGATGTCGGCCGGCACCGCCGCCGTGTCCACACTGACCGAATCCGGGGCGGAGCCGCCACCGGAGCGGTACGTCACGCCGGGGCCGGACGGCTGGTTGTAGAAGACGAAGTCGTCGTCCGAACGGACCTTGCCGTCGGCCGTGAGCAGCAGACCGGACACGTCGAGCCGTACGGGCGCGCTGACGTCCACCGTCACGCGCGGAACGGAGAGCGGAATGTTCGAGCCAGGGGTCATTGCGGTCATGACGGGATAACGAACGGCGCCGCTTTACGGTTCCTTGACCGTCCTCCCGTGGGCGTGCCGCAGTGGGTCAGCCCGGGTTCGCTCCGGCCGCCTGTGCGGCTCGTGGCCGAGCGCACGGGCGCCGGTAAGCCCTGCCGTGGAGAGCGTGCGCCCCGGAGGCATTCCGGGGGCGCGCCGGAGCCATAGGCGGGCTGGCGGCGGCCGCACGGCGGTACGGTCGTCCCGCGTTACCGGATGGCCACCGACGCGCCTGAGCGGCCCCCTGGGCCCTTCCCGGGGCCGGTGGGCCGCGCGGCGCCACGCGCCCTGAGCGGCACCCGGCCGCCCCGCCGGCCGATGCTGGCCGACAAGTGATCGCGAAAGGGTTGCCGATGACCAGTGAGACGCTCACACGGGACCGCGCCCCGTCAGCCGTCCAGGGAACCGTCGCGGTCGGCTACGAACCAGTACGCGAGACGTTCGCCGCGGTGCTCGCCGCGGACCCCGGCCACGCCGCACAGCTGGCCGCCCATGTCGGCGGAGAGCGGGTCGTAGACCTGTGGGGCGGCCCCGGGATGACGGCCGACTGTCTCCTCGGTGTGTTCTCCTCCACCAAGGGCGCCGCCTACCTGGTCACGGCGCTCCTCGCCCAGGACGGCACGCTCGCCCTCGACCGTACGGTGCGCCACTACTGGCCCGAGTTCGCCGCCGAGGGCAAGGGCGCGATCACCGTACGGGAGCTCCTCGCGCACCGCGCGGGGGTGATCGGCACCGACACCGGTTTCGCACCGCACGAACTGGCCGACGACCGTGTGATCGCCGAACGGCTGGCGCGGCAGCGCCCGTACTGGCGGCCGGGAGCCGCCCACGGCTATCACGCGCTCGTCATCGGCGCCCTCATCGGCGAACTGGTGTACCGCACCACAGGACTGACGCTGCAGCGTTTCTACGACGTTCACATCCGCCGGACCCGCGCCCTCGACTTCCACCTGGGCCTGCCCGCGGCCGAGGAGCACCGAGTCCTGGACATCCTGCCCGCCCTCTCCCCGGCGGATCGCGGCGGCGCGGCGGAGGGCGCGGCGGAGGAGACCGCGTACGCCCCCGACAGCCTGCGCGGCATCGCCTTCAACGAGCACCACCCGGACGCCCCCGCCTTGGAGGCCCTGCCGAACCTGCGCGCCGTACGCGCCGCCGGCCCCGCGTCCGTCGGAGGTGTCGCGAGCGCCCGCGGGCTCGCCCGCGCATACGCGGCGGCCATCAGTACGGTCGACGGACGACCGCCGCTCCTGACGCCGGCCATGGCGGCCGAGGCGGCCCAGATCCACTCCTGCGGCCACGACCTCGTCCTGGGCGAGCACCGCACCTTCGGCCTCGGCTTCCAGACCTATGAGACCAGGCTCCCGTTCCTCGGCGCGGGCGCCTTCGGCCACGACGGCGCCGGCGGCTCCGTCGCGTTCGCCGATCCACGGGCCGCGCTGGCCTTCGGCTACACCCGGCGGCGCTTCCCCTGCCCGCGGGGCGTCGGCGACGACGCCGTACGCCTCGCGCGAGCGGTCCGCGCCTGCGCGACCGGCGGCGCGGCGGACCGGCCGCGGGACTGACCACAGCACTGCCGGACCGGGCCGCAGAACTGAAGGCCCGGCCGTGGGCGGCTGGCGGAGCGGGCCGCAGGACTGCCAGACCGGGCCGCGGGACTGCCGGAGCCTGCGGGTCACCAGGGCGAGGCCGGCCACCGCGTAACCGCGCTCCGCGCGACCCTTGACCCCCTCATCCGACCGGAAATAGAAAGAAGACCCCGCAAGACTTCATCATCAGGGAAGCCGTTCAGCGCATCGAACAGCGTTCGATAGGTGGCAGCAGGAGGGACTTGCGGTGACATCGGCGGCGGCAGCACCGGTCTGGAGCGTGGACCCACGAACAGGGAGGCGCCGCCAGCGCGTTGGAACGGAAGCCGGTCCCGAGGACGTCGACCGGGCCGTCCGGGCGGCCCACGCCGCACGCGACGCGCTCGCCGACCGGAGCGTCCGCGCCGCCTTCCTCCGTACTGCCGCGGACCTGCTGGAACGGGAGGCCGAACCCGTCATCGCCACAGCCGACGCCGAAACCGCGCTGGGGACGACGCGCCTCACGGGCGAACTGGCCCGCACCGCCTACCAACTCCGCTGCTTCGCCGAGGACATCGAGGAAGGATCGTTCCTCGATGTCCGCATCGACCACGCCGACCCCCAGGCCGTTCCGGTGCCCCGACCCGATCTGCGCCGCTACAAGATCCCCCTGGGCGTGGTCGCCGTCTACGCGGCCAGCAACTTCCCCCTCGCCTTCTCCGTCCCCGGAGGGGACACCGCGAGCGCCCTCGCCGCGGGCTGCCCCGTGGTCGTCAAGGCACACCCCGACCACCCGGCGACATCCGAACGGTGCGCGGCCGTCCTGCGCCGGGCCGCGGCCCGCCACGGGCTCCCGGAGGACGTCGTGGGGCTGGTGCACGGCTTCGACGCCGGCCTGGACCTGGTGCGGCACCCCCTCGTCGCGGCAGCCGGCTTCACCGGCTCCGTACGCGGCGGGCGGGCCCTCTTCGACGCCGCGGCCGCCCGCCCCACGCCCATCCCCTTCCATGGCGAACTCGGCAGCCTCAACCCCGTTCTGATCACCCGGTCCGCCGCCCGCGAACGCGCCGAACCCATCGCCGAGGGCCTCGCCGCCTCCGTGACCCTCGGCACCGGACAGTTCTGCGTGAAGCCGGGGCTGGTCCTGGCCCCTGCCGACGAGAGCGGCGACCGCCTGCTGAAGGCCCTCACCACAGCCCTCGGGACCGCCGATGCGGGAGTACTGCTCGACGCGCGGATGCGCGACGCCTTCCTCGACGGCGCACGGGCCCGCGCCACCCTGCCCGACGTCGAGAGCCCCGTCGCCCCCGGGGAGAGCGGCCCGAACGCCGTCACCGCCGGATTCCTCACCGTTCCCGCCGCTCACCTCACCACCGGCGGCCCCCACGCCGTACTGCTGGAGGAATGCTTCGGACCCGTCACCGTCGTCGCCCGGTACGCGGACGAGACGGAGGCCTCCGCCGTCCTTCAACGGCTGCCGGGCAGCCTGACGGCCACCGTCCACCTCGGTGACGCCGAGGCCACCCAGGAGAACGGCCCCGCCGCCCGCCTGCTCGCCGCACTCACCCCGCTCGCCGGGCGCGTCCTCGTCAACGGCTGGCCGACAGGAGTGGCCGTCGCCCCCGCCCAGCACCACGGCGGCCCCTACCCGGCCACCACCTCGACCTCCACCTCCGTGGGCGCCACCGCGATCGAACGCTGGCTGCGACCCGTGGTCTACCAGGGCACGCCCTCCCCGCTGCTCCCCGCGGAGCTGCGGGACGGCAACCCGCTGGGGCTGCCGCGGCGCGTGAACGGACGCCTGGAGGCCTGAGGCGCCGGGTGGCCCCGCCGCGACCCGCGGGCCGCCCACGGGCCCGTGAGGGGCGCCGTACGGCCCCGCACGGCCCCGCACAGCCTCTGGGCGGCCCTGCCCCGGCCGGGGAGGAGCGCGGAAGCCGTCAGAGGCCCGTCCGGGAGCAGCCCTGGGGCGCCGGGATTCCCGCCTCGCCGGGAACGGCGTGGACAATAGGGACATGTCGCATGTTCCCTTTGGGATCGATCAGGCATACGACCACGTGAAAGCACGCCTGATGGACGGGCGGCTCGACGTCGGCTCGGTGATCTCCGAAGAGACCGTCGCCGCCGAGCTGGATTTGCCGCGCCTTTCGGTCCACGAGGCATTCCTGCGCCTCCAGGCCGAGGGCTATCTGCGGCTGTACCCCAAGCGCGGCGCGCTCGTCCTGCCGGTCACCCTCGACGAGGCCCGGGCGGTGATGGAGGCCCGACTGCTGCTCGAAGTCTTCGCCCTCGACTCCGTGGCGGCCCGCGGCCGCACCGCCCTGCGAACGCTCGGCGAAGAGCTGATCGCCGACATCCGCGACGTGGAAACCCCCCAGGACGCCCTCGAGGACGCCCGGGCCTTCCACACCCGGCTCGTGCGCTCCGCCGGCAACCACGTCGTATCGGCCATGTTCACCACCCTCTGGGAATGGCAGGTACGCATCGCCGCGGCCTCCACCACCGGGCCCGGCTACGCGGCGCGCGACACCGCCGAGCACACGGAGATCGCCCAGGCCCTGATCCGCGGCCGCGGCGGACAGGCCCGCCAGCTGCTGCACGCACACATGTCCGAGGTCCTGCGTCGGCTCGGCGTCGGCGACGACTTCGCCCTGCCCCGCCCGGCCGACCTCTGACCGCGCGCTCGGGCCGGGCCGCGCCGGGCCCCCGACAAGTCCTGCGCCGGGGCTGGAACGCCCAGCCGAAACGCCATGGACGACAGGATCGGCGTCACCCATAGTTGACGGTTATGGAGACCAGTCCGGGCGGCGCCGCGTTCGCACCACGGCCGAACACCTACCTCAACACCGCCTCCGCCGGCCTGCTGCCGGTCCACGCGGCGTCCGCCCTCAAGGCCGCCGTCGACGCGACGGCCACCGGCGAACCCTCACAGGCCGACGTGTTCGAGGCCAGGGCCGCCGCCCGCGCCGGCTTCGCCCGCCTCGCCGGAGTGCCGATCGAACGGGTGGCGCTCGGCAGTTCTGTCGCCGTCCACATCGGAATGATCGCCACCGCCCTGCCCTCCGGAGCCGAGGTCCTGGTGGCCGACGGCGACTTCAGCTCCCTGATCAACCCCTTCGCCGTACGGCCCGACCTCCGACTGCGCAGCGTGCCGCTCGACGACCTCGCATCGGCCGTACGGAGCACCACCGCGCTGGTCGCGGTCAGCCGCGTCCAATCCGCGGACGGCCGCCTCGCGGACCTGACCGCCATCCGTGCGGCCGCACGCGCCCACGGCGCTCAAACCCTCGTCGACGCGACCCAGTCCGCCGGATGGCTCCCCTTGGACGCGGCCGACGACGACTACACCGTCTGCGGCGGCTTCAAATGGCTCCTCTGCCCGCGCGGTGTGTCCTTCCTCGTCATCCCCCCGCTCGACCGGGCGTTCGCCGACCTGACGCCCCTCCACGCCGGCTGGTGCGCCGGTGACGACCTGGCCGACAGCGTGTACGGCGTGGTCGCCCTCGCCTCCTCTGGCCGCCGCTACGACGAGAGCCCCAACCTCTCCTACCTCGCGGCCCACCACTGCCTGGAGCTCATCGAGAGCATCGGCGTCCCGGTGATCCGCGAGCACAACCTGTCACTCGCCGACCGCTTTCGCACCGAACTGACGGCCATGGGCCACAAGCCGCTGCCCGGGCCGTCCGCGATCGTCGCAGTGCCCGGCCTGGGCAGCGCCCAGGAAACACTGCGGGCGGCCGGTGTCGTGGTCTCCGCCCGAGCCGGCAACCTACGGGCGTCCTTCCACCTCTACAACACCTCCGACGATGTCGACCGCGCTCTGGAGGCCCTCGCACAGTACGGAGGCTGACAGCCCCCGCTGCGGCGCCCCGCCCCCACCTGGCTCTGAACGGCCCCGTGGGCGCCCTGGGACGGGCTCACAACCAGGGGCCCGTCCCAGGGCGCCCACGGGCCGGCGCGGCCGCCCGTACGGCGCCCCGTCACCTCACCGGGGTGAAGTCCCGCGCACCGATGAACTCCGGCCGCCGTACCGGCGCCGCGAACGGCTCCACGGCCTTGTTCTCCACACTGTTGAAGACGATGAAGACGTTGCTGCGCGGGAACGGGGTGATGTTGTCGCCCGAGCCGTGCATGCAGTTGCAGTCGAACCACGTCGCGGAGCCGGCCGGACCGGTGAACAGTTTGATGCCGTGGCGGCCGGCGAGCTCCGACAGCGCCTCGTTGGACGGCGTACCCGCGTCCTGCATCTGCAAGGACTTCTTGTAGTTGTCCTTGGGCGTGGCACCCGCACAGCCGAGGAACGTCCGATGCGACCCCGGCATGATCATCAAGCCGCCGTTGGTGTCGTAGTTCTCCGTCAGCGCGATCGAGACCGAGACCGTACGCATGGCCGGCAGACCGTCCTCGGCATGCCAGGTCTCGAAGTCCGAGTGCCAGTAGAAGCCCGAGGCACCGAACCCCGGCTTGACGTTGATCCGGCTCTGGTGCACATACACGTCCGAACCGAGGATCTGCCGTGCGCGGCCCACCACTCGCGGGTCACGGACGAGCTCGGCGAACACCTCACTGATCCGGTGCACCTCGAACACCGACCGCACGTCCTTGGAGGCCGGCTCCACGATCGACCGCTCATCGGCCCGCACCGCCGGGTCGTTGATCAGCCGGTCCAGCTCGGCGCGGTAGACCGCGACCTCGTCCGGCGTGATGAGCTGGTCGACGGTCAGGAAGCCGTCCCGATCGAAGTCGCGCAGGTGATCCGCGGAGATCGGCCCGGGAGCGCCGGGCTCGGACCAGACCACCGGGTCCATACGAGGCGTGATCACTTCGTTGGCGAGACGGGTCGGGTACAGATCGGTCATGGTCGTCATCGCTCACACCTCCTCGGTGAGCAGCGGGTAGACACCGTTCTCGTCGTGGTCCTCCCGTCCGGTCACCGGCGGGTTGAAGACGCACACGCAGCGGAAGTCGGTCTTCGGGCGAAGGGTGTGGCGCTCGTGGCCGTCGAGGAGGTACATCGTCCCGGGCGATATCCAGTGCTTCTCACCCGTCTCGTCATTGGTGAGCTCGGCCTCGCCCTCGACACACAGCACCGCCTCGATGTGATTCGCGTACCACATCGACGTCTCCGTCCCCGCGTACAGGGTGGTCTCGTGCAGGGAGAAGCCCACCCCCTCCTTGGCGAGCACGATGCGCTTGCTGCGCCAGGTGCCGCTCTTGGCGGTCACGTCGCGGTCGGTGCCCTCGATGTCCTGGAATGATCGAACAATCACGGTGAGTCGAGCCTTTCTCTGTTCTCTGTTCGTATGTCGCCATCGGTCGTGCGCCGACGCTCAGGAGCGGCCGGCTCGCTCCGTACGGACGAGCGGCGGGTCGGCACGCAGTACGGAGCCGGCCGGCGACCGTACGGTGCTTGTCGGGGCGGCGTTCGTCAGAACGGCGCTCGGCAGGACGGTCCTCGGCGGGGCGGTGCTCGGCAGGACGGTCCTCGGCGGGGCGGTGCTCGGCAGGACGGTCCTCGGCGGGGCGGTGCTCGTCAGGCGGTCTCGCGCACGGCGCGGGCCAAGGTGCGCAAGCCCTCGTCCAGCTCGTCGGCGGAGATGGTCAGCGGCGGCAGCAGCTTGACGACCTCGCTCTGCGGGCCCGAGGTCTCGACCAGCAGACCGAGCTCGAACGCCCGGGAGGACACGGCGCTCGCCCGGGTCACGTCGTCGAACTCCAGGCCCCACACCAGCCCACGACCGCGGTAGCGGGCCCCGAGCGACTCGTGCTCCGCGCAGATCGCGCGGAGGGTCTGCTCCACCTGCTCGCCCCGGAGCAGCGTCTGCTTCTCCATCTGGCCGTCGGCCCAGTAGGCCTCCAGCGCGGCCGCGGAGGTGACGAAGGCGGGATTGTTGCCCCGGAAGGTCCCGTTGTGCTCGCCGGGCTCCCACACGTCGAGCTCGGGCTTGAAGAGGGTGAGGGACATGGGCAGGCCGTAGCCGCTGATGGACTTCGACAGCGTCACGATGTCGGGGGTGATGCCCGCCTCCTCGAAGGAGAAGAAGGCGCCCGTACGGCCGCAGCCCATCTGGATGTCGTCCACGATCAGCAGCATGTCGCGTCGCTCGCACAGATCGGCGAGACCCCGCAGCCACTCGGGCCGGGCCACATTGATGCCACCCTCGCCCTGCACCGTCTCGACGATGACAGCGGCCGGCCGGTTGAGCCCCGACCCCTGGTCCTCCAACAGCCGCTCGAACCACAGGAAGTCCGGCACCTGGCCGTCCAGGTAGTGGTCGAACGGCATCGGCGTGCCGTGCACCAGCGGGATGCCCGCGCCGGCCCGCTTGAAGGCGTTGCCGGTGACCGCGAGGGACCCGAGCGACATGCCGTGGAAGGCGTTGGTGAAGCTCACGATCGACTCGCGGCCCTTGACCTTGCGGGCCAGCTTCAGCGCCGCCTCGACGGCGTTGGTGCCCGTCGGCCCCGGGAACATCACCTTGTACGGCAGATCACGCGGCCGCAGAACGGTGTTCTGGAAGGACTCCAGGAAGGCGCGCTTGGCGGTGGTGCCCATGTCGAGGCCGTGGGTGACGCCGTCGCGTTCCAGATAGTCGATGAGCGCGCGTTTGAGCACCGGGTTGTTGTGGCCGTAGTTGAGCGCTCCCGCGCCGGCGAAGAAGTCGAGGTAGACATGACCGTCCTCGTCGAACATGTGGGCGCCCTTGGCGCGGTCGAAGACGGCGGGCCAGCTGCGGCAGTAACTGCGGACCTCGGACTCGAGAGTCTCGAAGACGCTCAGGGCGGGCGGGGTGATGGTCATGGCGTGCTCCTGGGGGTGGTCATCGAACGACAGGACTGAGGCGGAGGAGAGGAAGGAACGGGCACGCCGCTAGAAGACAGCCGTACTGGCCACGGGGCCGATCCGGTACAGCACCTCGGGCTCGTGGCCGCCGTCGGGGAACAGCCCGCCGTCGAACAGCACCTCACGCTCCAGCGAGGCGCCGTGGCGCTCGGCGTACGAGGTGAACAGGCGCTTCGACGCGACGTTGCCCGGCGTGATCGTCGTCTCGACACGGCTGACGCCCAGCGTGTCCACGACGCGCGCGGTCAGGCCGTCCAGGAGGGCGCCCGCCAGCCCGCGCCCGCGCTGCGCGTGATCGACGGCCACCTGCCAGACCACGAGCGTCTCGGGGCGATCGGGGCGTATGTAGCCGGTGACGAAGCCCACCGGTTCACCGTCCGCGCCGCGCGCCACCACGGACGTGGCGGCGAAATCGCGGCACCAGAGCAGATAGCTGTACGAGGAGTTGAGGTCGAGCACCCGCGAATCGCGGGCGATGCGCCAGATCGCGGCGCCGTCCTCGACGTGCGGCGTATCGAGCTCCAGGCCTTCCGGCATTTCACGGAAGGACCCTTCCGTGCGGCCTGGCCGGCCGAGGTGGGAGTGGGCGCGTACAAGGTGTGCTTGTGCGGCGGTCATGCGAAATGAATTTACCCATGCCGAATGCAAAATGCATCGTCGACAGGGCTTCCCGGGAGTCGGGAGCCTGTGTTATCGCGCGGATACGTGCCCGCGCGAGGGGTCCGAGATTTGCGTCTATTGTCCTGAAAATTAAGGGCGAATCGGACCGGATTGTGGAGTCCATCACAGCGCCGCCAGACCCTGGTGCGGCGCGAGGATCGGGGTTCGCACTCTTAATGAAACTCATGCGTTTGGAGGCGACGAAAGCGGGAAGGAGCGATCCTGGAGTCAGGGTTCCGGGAAATTGGATAAAGGGCATTCGTGTATCCCAAAGAAGGTGTCCGAGGGGATGGTGGAATTGTCTTCGCTGCATAGAAGGATTGCCATTCGATGCCGTCGGTGACCCCGGCTCCCGGTCCCCGTACCGCCGTCGGCGGCCGACTCGTACAGTGCGTGCCATGAGCGATAGCGCGGTGCTGCACATCAAGGGGCGGGTGCTCGTCGGGCCCGAGGACGTCCGTGACGAGTTGTGGATCGTGGAGGGCCGGATCTCCTACACGCGCCCACCGGGCGCACGGGAGATCCAGACGCTGTCGGGCTGGGTGCTGCCCGGGCTGGTCGACGCACACTGCCACGTAGGTCTCGACGCCCATGGCCCGGTCGAGTCGGCTGTCAGCGAACAGCAGGCGTTGACCGAACGGGACGCGGGAGCCCTCCTCCTGCGTGACGCGGGCTCCCCGTCGGACACCCGCTGGATCGACGACCGGGAGGACCTGCCGCGCATCATCCGCGCCGGCCGCCACATCGCCCGCACCAAGCGCTACATCCGCAACTATGCCCACGAGGTCGAGCCGGAAGACCTCGTGGCCTACGTCGCCCAGGAAGCCAAGCGCGGCGACGGGTGGGTGAAACTCGTCGGGGACTGGATCGACCGCGAGACCGGCGATCTGGGCGCCTGCTGGCCCCGGGGAGCGGTCGAGGAGGCCATCGCCGAAGCACACCGGCTCGGGGCGCGCGTCACCGCCCACTGCTTCGCGGAGGAGTCGCTCGCCCCCTTGGTCGAGGCGGGCATCGACTGCGTCGAACACGCCACAGGACTGACGGAGGACACCATCCCGCTGTTCGCCGAGCGCGGCGTGGCCATCGTCCCGACGCTCGTCAACATCGCGACCTTCCCCAAACTGGCGGCCGGAGGCGAGGCGAAGTTCCCGCGCTGGGCCGACCACATGCGCCGACTGCACGAGCGCCGCTACGACACGGTGCGCTCGGCGTACGACGCCGGGGTGCCGGTGTACGTGGGCACCGACGCCGGTGGGTCACTCGCGCACGGCCTGGTCGCCGCCGAGGTCGCCGAACTGGTCAAGGCGGGGATTCCGCCCGCGGCGGCCCTTTCGGCCACCACATGGGGCGCCCGGCGCTGGCTGGGGCGCCCGGGCCTCGACGAGGGGGCATCGGCGGACCTGGTCGTCTACAACGCCGACCCGCGCGCGGACGTGCGGGTGCTGGCCGCCCCGAAGCGCGTCGTGCTCCGGGGACGGGTCATCGGCTGAGGCGCGCACCACAGGAACGGCACTGCCGCCCTGCCGAACCGGCGCTCCGGTTCGGCAGGGAACGCTCGACAGAGAGCTGGGGAAACGTTCCTTCGCGGGGCGGGAGAGGACACCGGCGGACGCGAGAGGGGCGTGCCGAGCCAGCTCACCGCCGTGCCGGGCCCCTGCACGGTGAGGCGAAGGTCAGCGGTCGATCAAACTCTTGGCCAGCGCTTCCACGAAGCGATCGGTGACCTCGGCATCGCGCACCGCCAGCCTCAACCAGTCCTGACCGAGCCCAGGGAAAGTATCGCCCCTGCGCACCGCGAAGCCCCTTGCCCGCAACCGGGCCCGCACCACGTCGGCCCCCGCCAGCCGTACGAGAACGAAGGGCCCGGCCGCGGGACCGGCCACCGTCACCTCGGGGAGCTCTGCCAGCCGCGCCACCAGGTGAGCGCGGTTGTCCTCGATCCGCTGCGCCGCCTCCGAAGCCTCCGCCAGCGCCTCCGGGCCGCAACACGCCTCCGCGGCGGCCAGTGCGGGCGTCGACACCGGCCACAGGGGCTGGGCCCGCTCCAGGGCGCCGATGACCCGCGGCTCCGCCAGGACGTAACCGATCCGCAGTCCTGCCAGACCCCAGGTCTTGGTGAGGCTGCGCAGCACCACAAGCCCGGGGAGATCGGTCCGGGACGCAAGGGACTCCCGCTCACCCGGCACGGCGTCCATGAACGCCTCGTCCACGACCAGGACACGGCCCGGGCGGGCCAGCGCGGCCAGTGCCGCTGCCGGGTGCAGTACGGACGTCGGATTGGTGGGGTTACCGACGACGACCAGGTCCGCGTCCTCGGGCACGGCGCCGGCCCGCAGGCGGAAGCCGTCCTCCGCCGTCAGCAGAACGCGCTCCACCGGCCGGCCGGCATCGCGCAGCGCCGCCTCCGGCTCCGTGAACTGCGGGTGCACCACCACGGGCCGGCGTGCCTCCACAGCGCGAGCGATCAGCACGAACGCTTCCGCCGCCCCGGCCGTCAGCAGGACTCGCTCACTGGACACGCCATGCCGCGCCGCGACGGCCTCACGAGCGGCCCTGCCGTCCGGATAGGCGGCCAGTCCGTCCAGAGAAGCGGCGATCCGTTCCTTGAGCCAGGCAGGGGGAGTGTCGGACCGGACATTGACCGCGAGGTCCGTCATCTCCGAGGACAGGCCGCGGACTTCGGCGTCACCGTGGTGACGCAGGTCGTGCTGCTGATCGTCAGAGGGCGTGAGCATGGCCGCCGTGGGGGTGCTGGTGATGAGTACGGGCGTCGGAGTGAGTGGGCGACGGGGGAGCGGTGTCGGGCGCGCGCTCCATCGCGCAGGCGGTGCCCCGGACATGCGCGGGCAACGCCCGGCGCGCGACCGCTGCCGTGGCTTTGGCCGGGCCTCCGCCCACCGCCACCGACTTCCGCTTGGACACCAGCAGCGCGCCGCCGTCGGAAGCGGCCAGGGCGGCCGCCTCCGCGACGCTCGGCGTGCCGACGGCGGCCAGGGGTGTCCGCGACGGATTCGGGACCTCGACCAGGGCGAGCATCCCCGCCGGGAACGTCCGGAGGGGCACGCCCAACCGCTCGGCCGCCTCGATCAGACCGCCTTCCGCCGCCTTCGCCTCCACGGTCGCCAACGCGGCCAGGTCGCTGGCCGAGCTCCCTGCCTCGGCCAGCACCCGGTGGACGAGCGCCAGCACCTCCTCCGGCCCCACACCGCTGCCACCGCCCACGCCGACAACCAGAGCAGGCACCTGCCGCGGAACGCCCCCTCCCGCGCCCCCGGCCTCAACGGCCGACGCCGTGGCCTCAGGGCCTCCCGCTCCACCCACCGGCCGGGCGGGTGCACTGGCCGAACCCGCGCGCGTACCGGAAGGCGACAGCGGCGACCGCGAACCCGTACGGATCGCGGTCGCCCCCTCGCCGTCGGACCGGGCGCCGTCCGGCATCAGGCGCACCCCGCCACGAACCTACGGGCCATCCCGGGTGAGGCGGCCCAGTGCACATGGAGGTATGACGCATGGACCCCCCGCTGCACAAACCCCTCGACCCTGCGCTCCGGGTGGGTGAAGCCCCACGCCGGGTCGGCGCCCGCGCCAGGTTCGAGGACGGTCCGGTGGAACTCGTGACCCCGCACCCGCGCACCGGCGGGGACCAGCGCGTTCGCCGTCACCGCCACCGCTTCGCGATAGCCCAGCGTCAGGCGCTCCGACATCCGGGCGTCGGCGCTGAGCACACCGCACATCGGCTTGCCGTCGATGGACCGGGCCAAATACAACAATCCCGCACATTCCGCAGCGACCGGCGCGCCGGATGCGGCCAGCTCGGCGACCGCCTTCCGCAACAGTTCGTTCTCCGACAGCTCCGGCGCGTACACCTCCGGAAAGCCGCCCCCGATCACCAGCCCGGCCGTGCCCTCCGGCAGCCTCTCGTCCCGCAGCGGGTCGAACGAGACCACTTCGGCGCCCGCCGCCTCCAGCAACTCGGCATGCTCGGCATAGGAGAACGTGAACGCCGGACCGCCGGCGAGAGCCACCACGGGACGCAGCCGGCTCGCCGTCCCCGCAGGGACAGAAGCCAGCTCGGGAGAGGCCGGGGCACTCTGCGGCGGCGTGGCCGCCAGGGCCTCCGCCGCGCTCCACACCGGGCCCGTCACCGGAGGAGCGCTGCGTGCCAGCGCCAGCAGCGCTTCCAGATCGCACCCCTGCCGGACGTGGGCGGCCATCGCCCGCACCGCCTCCAGGGCGTCCGAGTGGCGCTCGGCCACGGGCACCAGGCCCAGGTGCCGGGACGGCGTACGGACGCGCTGTTCCCTGCGCAGCACTCCCATGACCGGGACGCCAGATTCCTCCAGGGCCTCGCGCAGGAGTTGCTCGTGCCGGTCCGAGCCGACCTTGTTCAGGATCACTCCGCCGATCCGCACCTGCGGGTCCCATGAGGCGAAGCCGTGCACCAGTGCCGCGACCGAGCGCGACTGCGAGGAGGCGTCCACGACCAGAACGACGGGAGCGCGCAGCAGCTTCGCCACGTGCGCCGTCGAGGCCAACTCGCCCCGGCCGGCCGCTCCGTCGTAGAGGCCCATCACCCCCTCGATCACGGCCACGTCGCAACCCCGCGAACCATGCGCAAAGAGCGGAGCGATCAGCTCCGGCCCGCACAGCATCGCGTCCAGGTTGCGGCCCGGGCGGCCCGCCGCCAGGGCGTGGTAGCCCGGGTCGATGTAGTCCGGTCCCACCTTGTGCGGGGACACGGACATGCCAAGCTCCGTGAAAGCGGCCATCAAACCCGTCGCGACGGTCGTCTTTCCGCTGCCGGACGCCGGAGCGGCGACGACGAGCCGCGGAGTCGACGCGGACATCACCACTCGATGCCCTTCTGGCCCTTCTGACCGGCGTCCATCGGATGCTTGACCTTGGACATGTCCGTGACCAGATCCGCCGCGTCCACCAGCTTCTCAGGCGCGTTGCGGCCCGTGATGACGACGTGCTGGGTGCCGGAGCGCTCGCGCAGCACCGACACGACCTCGTCAGTGTCGATCCATCCCCAGTGCATGGGGTACGTGAACTCGTCGAGGACGTAGAGCCGATATGTCTCCGCAGTCAGGTCGCGCTTGACCTGCTCCCACCCCTCGACCGCCGCCTCCTCGCTGGAAGCGATGTCCCGCTGGACCCAGGACCAGCCCTGCCCCATCTTGTGCCATGCGACGGTCCCCCCCTCGCCGGAGTCACCGAGGACACGCAGCGCGCGCTCCTCGCCGACCCGCCACTTCGCGGACTTGACGAACTGAAAAACTCCCACCGGCCACGATTGGTTCCATGCTCGCAGAGCCAAGCCGAAAGCGGCAGTGGATTTTCCCTTCCCGACGCCCGTGTGGACGATCAGCAGCGCCCGATTGCGGCGCTGGCGGGTGGTCAAGCCGTCGTTCGGCACGACGGGCGGCTGTCCTTGTGGCATTACGCGGCCCTCCGGGTTCCCTGGACGTTACGTACGAGAGCCGCGACGCTGTCCGCCCGCAGCTCGTCAAGTGTCACCGCGGGCCCGCCCAGATCCCGCGCGAGCGCGCCGGCCAGCCCGAGCCGCACCGGCCCGGACTCGCAGTCCACGACGACGGACGCGGTGCCCTCGGCGGCCAGCAGCCGTGCGGCCCGCGAGGCCAGCGCCACGGGCTCCGGACCGCCGGTCGCGCGCCCGTCCGTCACCGTCACCAGCAGCGGCCGCCGCGACGGGTCGCGAAGCCGCTCCACGCGGAGCACCTCGCGCGCCTTCAACAGTCCTGCGGCAAGCGGTGTACGCCCGCCGGTCGGCAGCGCCTCCAGACGCGCGGCGCCCGCCTCCACGGACGACGTCGGAGGCAGCGCCACCTCCGCCGAACTGCCCCGGAACGTCACCAGGCCCACCTTGTCGCGCCGCTGGTAGGCGTCCAGCAGCAACGACAGTACGGCGCCCTTCACGGCACTCATCCGCTTCCGCGCCGCCATGGAGCCCGAGGCGTCCACGACGAACAGCACCAGATTGCCCTCCCGCCCTTCCCGGACGGCCTGCCGCAGATCGTCACGGCGAACCACCAGGCCGGGCCCCCGCCGGCCACGCGCGTGCTGATGCGGCGCCGCCGCCTGTACGGTCGCCGCCAAATGCAGCTTGGTGAGCGCTCCCCGTGGCCGGTGCGCACCCGTGGTGCGACCGTGCGCCGTACGGGCGCGGGAGCGCCGGCCGGCAGCGCCTTCGCCCAGTCCGGGCACGCTCAGGACGCGGGCCCGAAACGGTTCCGCCGCGGCGACAGCGCCCTGCTCGCCGCCGCCCTGGCCGCCGGTGCCATGGCTCTCCGTGTCGTGCGGGGCGGAGTCGTTCGGGGCGGGTTCGGGACGAGAAGGCCGGTCGGGCGTCTCGCGCGCCTCATCCGCCGCCCCGGGCTCCTGTCGTTCTTGCGGTCCCTGCGGCTCCTGCGGCCCGTCCGCGGGCGGCAGGCCGCCCCCGCCGTCAGGACCGCCATCGGGGCCGCCGTCAGGGCCATCCGGCTGGGGGCCGTCCGGTTCCGGGTCGTTGTCGCCGCCGTCGAACTCGTCCAGTGTCCGGTCGAGCTTCTCGGTGTCCAGCCCTGGAGCGTCGAAGGGGTTGCGCCGACGCCGGTGAGGCAGCGACAGCAGCGCGGCCTGCCGTACGTCCTCGGTGCGGACCTCCGTACGGCCGTCCCACGCCGCCAGAGCGGTCGCCGTGCGCGCGGTCACGATGTCCGCACGCATCCCGTCGACCTCGAACGCCGCGCACACGGCGGCTATCTGCCGGAGGGCGTCGTCCCCCAGCTTCACGGACGGCAGCAGCGTGCGCGCCGCCGCGATCCGCTCCCGCAACGCGCTCTCCTCGGCCTCCCAGCGCGCCGAGAAGCCGGCAGGGTCCTCGTCGTACGCCAGACGCCGCCGGACGACCTCCACCCGCTGATCGGGCTCCCGTGACGCCGCCACCTCGACGGTGAGGCCGAACCGGTCGAGCAACTGCGGACGCAGCTCACCCTCTTCGGGGTTCATCGTGCCCACGAGGAGGAAGCGCGCCGCGTGCCGTACTGACACGCCCTCGCGCTCCACGTACGAGGCGCCCATGGCCGCGGCGTCCAACAGGAGGTCGACCAGGTGGTCGTGAAGGAGGTTGACCTCGTCCACGTACAGGACGCCGCGGTGCGCGTCCGCCAGCAGCCCCGGTTCGAAGGCCTTCTTGCCCTCGGACAGGGCCCGCTCGATGTCCAGGGCGCCCACCAGCCGGTCCTCGGAGGCACCGACGGGCAGTTCCACCATCCGGGCCGGCCGGGAAACGCCCTGGGCCGCCTCATGGGGGCCGTCCGGGCACGCCGGGTCCGGAGCCGCCGGATCGCAGGAGAACCGACAGCCGGGCACGACGTCGACCGGCGGCATCAGTGCTGCCAGCGCGCGCACGGCAGTGCTCTTCGCGGTTCCCTTCTCGCCGCGCACCAGTACTCCGCCAACCGCGGGGGAGACGGCGTTCAGGAGCAGAGCCAGCCGTAGATCGTCCATGCCGACGACCGCGGTGAACGGGTAGTGCGGGACGGTGGTGCTCATACGGTGCCCTCCAGGTGGCCCAGCATCGAATGGGGCGTAGCGAGCCGCCTCGGCGTCTCGACGTCGGGTTCGGCAGGTCGGTCATGGCGCCGGGGCCATGCGGCGTGCGTGGGTAGGCCACCACCGCCGTCAGTGGCGGCCGTGACGGGGTGCGTCGTCCTCATGGAGCCCCCACGGTGGCGGCCCTCACGGCGCGCCGGGCGGTATGAAGGGCAGTCCGGACGGCGCCCCCGCCTCGATCAGCCGGAGCAGCGCGTCGGTGTCCGCGTGCTCTTCGATCAGGTCGCCCAGGCGGTCCAACTGCTCTTCCCGGAGGGTGTCGAAAGACGTGTCGGGGGCCGGTATGAACCGACGGCCGGCTGCGGCGGCCACCTTCTGCAGAAAGGCACGCCGAAACCCGTCGCTCTCCAGCGAGCCGTGCCAGTGGGTGCCCCACACGGCGCCGACCCGGCATCCGTCCAGGAAGAACTCGTCCCCCTCCTCGACCTCGGCGACGCCATGGTGGATCTCGTAGCCCTCCACGTGCTCGCCGTAGGCCTCACCCACGGGGCGCGCGAGCGTCTTCTCCGCCGCGAACCGGACCCGTACGGGCAGCAGCCCGAGCCCGTCCACCGTTCCGGCCCGTGACTCCACCTCGTCCTCGATGGTCCGGGCCAGCATCTGGAAGCCGCCGCAGATGCCCAGCACCGGGCGCCCCTCGGCGGCCCGCCGCGCCACCGCGTCGGCGAGCCCGCGCTCCCGCAGCCAGGCCAGCGCCCGTACGGTGCCTCGGGTGCCCGGCAGCACCACGAGGTCTGCGTCGGACAACTCCTCCGGGCGGTCCACGAACCGGACCACCACGCCCGGCTCGGCGGCCAGCGCGTCCACGTCCGTGAAGTTCGACATGAGGGGCACGGCGGCCACCGCGACCCTCAGCACGTCCTCGCCGTGCGGAGGCGCGACCGTGGACTCCCGCACGGTGCCCCGGAGCGATACGCGCAGACCGTCCTCCTCGTCGATGCCCAGGCCGTGCTGGTACGGCAGGACGCCGAAGGTCCGCCGGCCCGTGAGGTCGTACAGCATGTCGAGGCCGGGCTCCAGCAGGGTGACGTCGCCGCGGAACTTGTTGACCAGATATCCGGCCACCAATGGCTGGTCCTCGCGGCTGAGCAGGGCCGTCGTGCCGAAGAAGGACGCGAAGACGCCGCCCCGGTCGATGTCACCGACCACCAGTACGGGCAGCCGGGCCGCCCGCGCGATGCCCATGTTGACGATGTCGGTGCGCCGGAGGTTGATCTCGGCAGGGCTTCCCGCGCCCTCGCAGATCACCGCGTCGTACGTGCTCCGCAGCTCCTCCAGACACTCCAGTACGGTGCCCAGCAACTGCTCCTGGCGCCCCGCGTGGTAACCCCGCGCGCTCAGTTCTCCGACCGGCTTGCCCAGCAGCACGACCTGACTGCTGCGGTCGCTGCCCGGCTTGAGCAGTACGGGGTTCATCAGCGCCGAGGGTTCGACCCGGGCCGCCGCCGCCTGCATGGCCTGCGCTCGCCCGATCTCCGCGCCCTCGCGCGTCACGAACGAGTTCAGTGACATGTTCTGTGCCTTGAACGGGGCGACCTTCACACCCCGGCGCGTCAGCCAGCGGCAGATCCCCGCCGTGACGACGCTCTTGCCGGCGTCCGATGTCGTCCCGGCGATCAACAGCCCTTTGCCGCCGTTCACGCCCGCCCCTTTCCCGCGCGCCGCAGCGCTCCCCACGCCAGCCGGCCACCGACGCACACGCCGAGGGCCAGTACGTTCACCCGCCGCGCCAGCCGCACGGCGCGCTCGATGTCGTCCACGGTCACAGGACGGTTGCCCTCGCCCAGTACGGGGCGGTGCTCCACGCGCCCTGCGTATGCGAGGGTGCCGCCCAGCCGAACGCCCAGCGCGCCCGCGAAGGCGGCTTCCACGGGGCCCGCGTTGGGACTGGGGTGCTTGCGCGCGTCACGGCGCAGCACGCGCCAGGCGCCCCGTGGGTCCGGCCCGGCGACGGCCGTCAGTACGGCGGTCAGCCGCGCCCCCGGGAACCCCACGGCGTCGTCAAGCCGGGCGGAGGCCCAGCCGAAGCGCCGGTACCGCGGGGACTTGTGGCCGACCATGGCGTCGAGCGTGTTGACCGCGCGGAAGCCGACCAGGCCGGGAACGCCCGCCGCCGCGCCCCACACCAGGGCGCCCACGACGGCGTCCGAGGTGTTCTCGGCCACGGATTCGACCACGGCACGGGCGATCTGCTGCCCGTCGAGGGCCTGCGGGTCGCGGCCGCACAGGTGCGGCAGTCTCTCCCGCGCCACCTCGATGTCGCCCGCGGCCAGGGCCCCGCCGATGGCACGGGCCTCACGGCGCAGCGACGTCCCGCCGAGGACGGCCCAGGTGGCGGCGGCGGTCAGTACGGTCGACGCGGCGGGTGAGCGCCGTACGGCGCGCGAGAGCGCTCCCGCGGCAACCGCGGCTCCGCCCGCGCACAGAACGGTGTGCAGGGCTCCGACAGCGCGGTGGTCGCGCCAGAGCAAGCCCTCGACGGCTCCCGCGGCCCGCCCGAAGGCGGCGACGGGATGCCCGCGGCGTGGGTCACCCACGAGGAGGTCACCGATGAATCCGAGGGCCGCGCCGCCGGCGAAGGTGGCGAGGTCGGCACGCATCCGGTCAGACCGCCGTCGTGCCTCGGTGGAACGGGGATATCGGGGTGGGCGTTCGACGGCAGCCGGGCATGGTGGTGTGTCCTCACTCAGGGTCCGCGCCCTGGATCGACGTGACCGGCGGTGAGAGTCTCCTGGCTCCCGGATCGGCATCTCCCCCGGCCTTCCAGCCCGCAGTACGGGCCGTGGCTCCGGTGGGGGATCGCTCCCCGGTGACAGTGGCGGGACCGCGCCGGATTCGCACCGGCTTCCTCTCCTGCCGCCGTTTGGCCCCGGCAGTCCACCATGGGCCGCGAAGGCCCGTCAACTTGCCTTGACCTGGGGCGGGGAGGGCGCGCGGGCCTTCCCGACGACGACAACGCGCCCCGCCGGATGGCGAAGTCCTGGTCGGCGCTTCGCCATCCGGCGGGGCGGAGGCTGTGAGAGGGGATCGCTGTCAGGAGACGATCAGAAAGATGCCGTAGGCCACGGCCGCCGCGCACAGCGCGAAGCAGGCGTACGCGCCGGCGCGCGCCGCAGCGGTCGGGCTGGTGGACACCGCCACCGTGCCGTCGGGCTGCACATGCATCCGGGCCGAGGCCTGCGCGGAGTCCTGCGGCCCGGCGGGCCGCGTCTTGCGCGAGGTGCCGACGATTCCGAGGGTGAAGAATCCGACGACGCCGACGGTCACGATGAGGCTGACGCCGAAGACCTGGCCGAGTGCTGCCCAGTCGATGCTCATGTGGTTGCTTCCTTGGCTTCTCGTGTCGTGCCGGGGGCGGCCGTCAGGCCGTGACCCGCTCGGCCGCAGGGGCCGGGGCCGTCGTCTGGTGGGGGAGGACGCCCACCGGCTCGGGGGCGGTCAGCACGCCGGCCGGCGGCGGGGCGACGGTCTTGATCGCCGCGGTCACCACGCCGTCGGGCTCGGCGTCGAGCTCGTTGACGTTGGTGTGGTCGACCGGCTTGCGGCGCGAGGCCGCCCAGATGGCACCGCAGGCGATGACGGCCAGGACGGCGACGGTGGTGACACCCCAGTCACCCTGCTGGGCGAGGAGCGCCGCGCCGCCCGCGACCAGTCCTGCGGCCGGCAGCGTCAGGCCCCAGGCGATGATCATCCGGGTGGCGGTGGACCAGCGGACCACGCCGCCCTTGCGGCCGAGGCCGGCGCCCATCACCGAGCCGGAGCAGACCTGCGTGGTGGAGAGCGCGAAGCCGAGGTGCGAGGAGGCGAGGATGACCGTCGCGGCGCCGGTCTGGGCGGCGAAGCCCTGCGGCGGCTGGATGTCGGTGAGCCCCTTGCCGAGGGTGCGGATGATCCGCCAGCCGCCCAGGTAGGTGCCCAGGGCGATCGCCACACCGGCCGAGACGATGACCCACATCGGCGGGTCGGAGTTCGGGACGAGCACGCCGCCGGTGACCAGCGCGAGGGTGATCACGCCCATGGTCTTCTGCGCGTCGTTGGTGCCGTGGGCGAGGGAGACCAGGGCCGCCGAGGCGATCTGGCCGGCCCGGTAGCCCTTGGCGGTGTCCTGGGGGTCGCGGCCGCGAGCCAGGCGGTAGGTGAGCCGTGTGGCGGCCGTGGCGGCCAGTCCCGCGACGATCGGCGCGGCCACTGCCGGGATCAGCACCTTCATGACGATCTTGTCGGCGTTGACGCCGTCCATGCCGACCGCGACGAGGGTGGCCCCGATGAGACCGCCGAACAGAGCGTGCGAGGAGCTCGAGGGCAGGCCCGCGAGCCACGTCAGCAGGTTCCAGACGATCGCGCCGACCAGACCCGCGAAGATCACTTCTGGTTGGACGCCGGCGCTCTCGTCGATGATGCCGCCGGAGATCGTCTTGGCGACCTCGACGGAGAGGAACGCTCCGACGAGGTTGAGGACCGCCGACATCGCCACCGCAGCCTTGGGCTTGAGTGCCCCGGTGGAGATGGTCGTGGCCATGGCGTTGGCTGTGTCGTGGAAGCCGTTCGTGAAGTCGAACACCAAGGCCGTGATGATCACGATCCCGATGAGAAGCGTGATGTTTTCCATTCACCCAGGCAATCAGTTTGGTGGTCAGTGGCACGGCGACCGTAGGGACTTTTGGTGAACGGAAGGTGAACTGGGCTAGGCGTTGCGGTGCCGCCCTCTCTGGATGCCCGCAGAGGGCGTCGAATCCGGTCGAAATCACCCTCCGGCCAGGCGCTTCAGCTGGTCGTCCGTCCCGTTGAAAACGTTCTGATCGCCCGGGAGGTCGCCGGCGTTGGAGTACTGCCAGAACGTCCAGAACTGCCATCCCGCGGGCAGGGGCCCGGGCGAGTCCGCCCACCGGGCCAGCCAGAGCGGGTGGTCGGCCCCGAAGGCCGTACTTCCGGCCGTGCAGTCGTTCCACCACTTCGTCGTGGTGTAAATCACGGGGCGCCGCCCCGAGACCCTCCTCACCTCGTCGCTGAACGAGGTGATCCAGGCCACCATCTCCCGCGGATCGAGGCCGTAGCACTTCTTGCGGCCGCGAGGGTAGTTCTCCAGATCCAGCGCGGGTGGCAGGGTCCAGCCGTCCGGTCGCCCCGCTCCGCCGTGCTTCAGGAAGTAGGCCGCCTGGGCCTGGCCGGAGGACTGGTCCGGTACGGCGAAGTGGTACGCCCCGCGCACCATGCCCACCTTCCGTGAGCCGCCGTACTGCTGCTCGAAATAGGGATTGCGGTACGAGGTGGACTCGGTCGCCTTCACATAGACGAAGGCCGCGCCCTTGCTCCTCACCGCCGCCCAGTCCACGTCCTTCTGGTGCGAGGACACGTCGTGGCCGCGCGGCTGTCCCGCGGCCGACGCCGTCGGCGCGCCGGAGAGGGTGGTTCCGATGAGGGTCAGTATCGCGGCGGAAGCCGCGAACAGAAGCTGGCAGTGGCGGCGCGACGACCGGCTGTGAGTCATTTGTCCCCCGATTGGCGACGTTCATGACAAATCGTGCCGAGATTACTGGAAGATCCCACCCGGACCGACGGTTCCCGATGGGTCCGCGGGGCGGCGTGCTGAGGCAGCAGAGGCGCGAGGCATGTGCCGCGCGCCCAGATGCGCTCGGCAACGCCTGATCGCAGGCTGCTCCACCTCGCGCGCCCCGCGCACCGCGCCGCGCCCGGCACCTGCCAGGATCGGCTCAAGGAGGTGAGCCGCATGGCGGAGCCGGACGGCGCGGGCACGGCGGACCCGGCGGGAGCGCGGGCACGGGAGAGCGCGGCACAGGCGGCGGGAAGGGCCCCGGCGGGCCCTTCGAGCCCGCCACGGGGGCGACCCGACCCCGAGGCCGCGGGAGAGCGGTCCAGGGCCCTGGAGCGGGCGTGGCGGGACCTGCTCCGTACCGCGCGCCGGACTGCCGAGAGTGGGCTGGTGGTCGGCACCTCGGGAAACGTCTCCGTACGCGTGGGGGACACGGTTCTCGTCACGCCCAGCGGCGTTCCGTACGACCGACTCGGCCCTCGCGACATGACCGGCACCGATCTCCACGGCCGGCAGGTCATCGGCGACCTCGCACCCACCAGCGAGCTCCCCATGCATCTGGCCGTCTATCGCGCCACCGACGCCCGAGCCCTGGTCCACACCCACGCCGTGCACGCCACGGCCGTCTCCACCCTCGTCCCCGAACTGCCTCCCATCCACTACGTGACCGCGGACCTCGGCGGGCCCGTCCGCGTCGCGGACTACGCGCTGTACGGCACCGAGGAACTCGCCGCGCGCGTACGCGAGGCCCTGCGCGGCCGTACGGCCTGTCTTCTGCGCAACCACGGCACGCTCGCCTGTGGAGCGACCCTCGACCAGGCCTACGACCGCACCGCTCAGCTCGAATGGATGTGCCAGGTGTGGCTCGCCGCCCGGTCCGTCCCAGGACTGTCGCCCAGCCTTCTCTCGGGAGACGACCTGCGACAGGCCGCCGACAAGCTGCGAGGCTACGGTCCCCAGGGCGCCCAGGACCGCTCCCCTCAGGACTGACGACGGGCGCTCAGTACTGCCGACGGCGCCCAGCCGCTCAGTACTGGCGACGGGCTGCGCCGGCTCGACACCTCACCCGACGGCTCCGCCCACTGGCCCCACGCCCGCATGCCGCCCACACTGGTACGGATGCGCGTGCGAACCGTGGCGGCCGCGGCCGCGACCTCCGTGCTCGGTGTCGGCGTGGCCGCGGTGGCGGCCGGCCGATACGCCTCCGGCGCTGCCCTGAACCCGGCGCGGCTGCGGCCGCTGCCGGGCGACCCACCGCTCACCGTCCACACCATGACCCCCGACCGCATCACCCTGACCCGTAGCCTGGCTTCCCAGCGGCCGGGCACCTACGGGCTCATGGGGCCGGGCTGCCATGCCATCGTCGGCCCCGTCCTGGACACCGTGCCGCACCCGGTGGACTGCGTCGTCCGGCGGCTGGAGCGGGTCACCCACGGCGTGCTCGAGACCGGCACCCGCATGTGGCTCACGCCGCAGGTCCACATCGGCAACCCGCGCGACGCCCTCGGCCTCGACCACGCCGATGTCGACGTGCCCGGCGACGTCGGCTCCCTGCCCGCCTGGTTCGTCCCCGGCGCCCGCGACACCTGGGTGATCGCCGTGCACGGCCTCGGCACCAGCCGTGAGCACCCCATGGTCGTGATGCCCTTCCTGCACCGCCATCACATATCCGTCCTCTCGCTCGCCTACCGGGGAGACCTCGGCGCGCCCCGCTCACCCGACGGCGTACGGCACCTCGGGGACACCGAGTGGCGCGACGTGGACGCGGCCATCCGCTACGCCGTGCGGTACGGCGCGCGGCGCGTCATCCTCCACGGCTGGTCGACCGGCGCCACCATGGTCCTGCGCGCCGCGGCCGAGTCCCCGCTGAAGCAGCGCATCACCGGCCTCATCCTGGACTCGCCGGTGTTCGACTGGCGGACGGCCGTACGGACGCTTGCGGCGGCCGATGGGGTCCCGCGCCCGCTCCTGCCTCTCGCAGTACGGGCGGCGCAGGGCCGTACGGGCCTCGACGAGCGGCTGGCCCGGCTGGCCGCCCCGGACGGCTTCTCGGTGCCCACCCTGATCCTCCACGGGCCCGATGACGCCATCGCCCCGTGGGAGACGTCCCGCGCCCTGGCCGCCGCGCGTCCCGAACTGATCACCCTGCACTCGTTTCCGCGGGCGCCCCACGCGGCCATGTGGAACGCCGACCCCCACGGCTACGAGGAGGCCCTCCGCCGCTTCCTCACGCCCCTGATGTGAACCGCGCCACGCCGCGAAGCCGATAGCAGGTGCCGCGCCGTGCGGTGCACGGCGCACCGCGCGGCGCGCGAGGCGCGGCGGCTCACTACAGTTCAGGCCGGGAACCCGTAAGGCAGGTTCCGATTGGGCTTTCGGGGCGTCAGCCGTAAGACTGCTCCTCGTGACGTCCCGTACTCCGCGCGACTCCAGGCTCCGCCTTGTGCCTCGACAACCGATCGCCACAGCACGCCAGGCCGTGACGAATCGGCGTCGTCGTCCGGCACCCAGACCGCCGGCCGGAACGCCGGCACCCGCGGAACTCGCCCGGTACGCCAGAACCGGGCTCGCCGACGCCGTACGGATCGCTCGCTGGGCGGAGAAGCAGCGCGCGCACGGGCAGGGGCTGCGCCCGGAGCCCACCGGTGCCCTCTCCGACGCCGCCGCCGCCCGAGCCGCCGCGGACCTCGGGCTGACGCCCCGACAGGTGAGGGCCGACTGGGACCGCGCCCGGCTGGCGGGCCTGGTCGAGTTGCACGGCGACGCCGCCCTGCCGGGCTGGCGCCTCCAGGCCTGGGACCGGGACGACTCCGCGGCGCTGCGCGGTTGGGTGGCCCTGTTCGACGCGTGGTCGCTCGCTCACCCCGCCCCTGCCGCGTTCGCCCCCACGGCGGTCGCGGAAGTGGTGGAGGCCGTGCCGCAGCTGCTGTCCCTGCTCCAGCTCTCCGCCGGCCCCGTACTGCTGCCCGTTCTGCGCGATCTGCTGGAGCAGCGTGTCGCCGAGCTCCGTACGGAGCGCTGCGAGGTGCCCTACGGCAGTACGGAGGCCGCGGAGACGGCGGCCACCGAGCCGCCGCCCCCGGCGCTCCTCGCCTGGGCGCTCGACGCCCTGGCGGAGGTGGGGGCGCTGACCCTGCAGGAGGGCCAGGCGACCCTCACCCCGCTCGGCAACTGGGCGGTGTGGGTCAAGCTCGAACAGATCTGTGTGGCGGCGCAGAGCCCCGCCGGGAACATCGAGCAGTCCGCGGAGGCCATGCTGCGCGGCTGCGCGGGGCTCACCCCGGGCCCCGCGCGCGCCGAGTACCGGGCCTGGCTGGCCGCCCGCCCTGTCGGCAGCGCCGTCATCGAACTCCTGAACGCCGCACGGGGTGACGACGCCCTGCTGCGCGGCCTCGCGTTCGAGGCGCTGCGCGTGGTCGGGGCCCCCGCCGAACCCGCCGTGCGGGCCGTCGTGGACGAGGTCTGCCTGCGGCCGTACGCGCTCCTGTGGCTCGCCGAGTACGAGGGCGGGGACCCGGACGACCTGACGGACGTGCTCACCCGCGAGGAGGCCACCTGGCTGTGGGTGGACACCGCGGCGGCGGTGGCCGACCACGGTGACGGCCCCCTGCTCGTGCGGCACCTCGAATCCGCGGTGCAGGGCACGGTCCCCGCGCTGCTCGAGGAGGTGCGGGCCGTCGGGCACCCCCGCACGGTGCAGGTCCTCGTCGCCCTGGCTGCGGCACACCCCGACCCGGCGCTGGCCAAGGCCGTGCGCAGGGCCGCCTTCCAGGTTCACACCGGAGGCGTCTAGCCCGGGCCTGAAGGCGCGCGGGACAGGCCGGACCGGCGCGGCAGGGCCTTTCAGCCCGCCGCGCCGGGAGCGTAGGTCCCGAAGCTCCAGACGTTGCCCTCGCCGTCGCGCGCCATGTACTCGCGCGAGCCGTACTCCTGATCCGTCGGCTCCATCAGGATCTCGACGTTGTGGTCGCGGGCCCGACGGTAGTGGTCGTCCACGTCGGCCACGACCACGTAGACGCCCGTCGGGCCGGCGTCGCGCATCGCCGTGGCGTAGGCGCCCTCCCCGCCCGCGGAGCCGAGCAGCACCATCCCGGTGCCGTACGACAGTTCCGCGTGCTGGACGCGCCCCGTGTCGTCCGCGTACACGGCCCGCTCGGTGAAGCCGAAGGCGTCCTGCAAAAGGGCGATCGCCGCCCGCGCGTCGCGGTACAGCAGGGTCGGGCACACCTGGCAGAAGCCGCCGTCCGGCCGCCCCGCACCGTTGTCCGCCATGTCACCACTCCTGTTCGACTGTTCGACCGGGCGCGTACGCGGGGCCGGAGCACCGCCCCTCGTGCAGTATCGGGCGCGTGGCCCCAGGACGCGCGGCATGGACGCGCGGCATGCGGAGGCGCGGGAACCGGCCGTTCGGCGGGCCGATCCCGTACGGGGCCGCTCCCTCGCGCCAGGACTGCGGCCGAACGGACGACGGCCGCCCGCCGTGTCGTCCCGTGTTCGCCTCGCGCGGCTCTCCTCGCGACTACGCTCTGCGCCTGTTCTGTGACCAGCCGTGCGGAAGGGGGGTACGTGGCCGGTACGTCCGATGCCCCGCCGGCCAGGACATCGGCACGCACGCCCGTCCCGGCCGCTCTGCGCGGCCGCGCGGCCCGTGCGGTTCTCACCGTCGCGGCCCTGGTGACCCTGCCCCTGGCGACCGCGGCCCACCAGACCCGGCCCGTTCCCTACGGCGACCGGCTCACGGTCCACGAGGCCGCCGCGGCCGTGGCGCCCGCGCCGAAGATCCGGCTGCGGGGCCGGGTCGTGGAGGCGTACGACCCACGGACCGGGGCGCGCCAGTGGACATACGCCCGCCTGGGGCGCAGACCGGTGACCGTACGGTCCGCGCCGGGCCACGCGGTGGCGCTGTGGGACGACGGGATGGTCACGGACACCGGCAGCGGCGTCGACGGCTCCGGCGGAGCGGTCCGCTGGCACCGCGCCATCCCGGGCGCCGGGGAGTGGCTGGCGAGCCGCTCGGCCCGCCGGGGGGCGGGAGTACTGCGCCCGCTGGACCCGGACACCAGGATGCTCGCGGTCGTCACCCCTCGCCGCATCGCCGCCTATCGCACCGCCGACGGAGATCTGCGCTGGGTGCTGCCCGCGCGACCCGGCTGCGCCTTCCAGCCGCACCGCGCCGTGCAGCGTGGCTCCGTACTGTTGCTCGCTCAGCCCTGTCAGGGGGAGCGGCGGCCGGCACCGCCCGCACGGGGCACCCGCGCCGCGGCCCGTACGGGCGGCCCCGCCGTCGGTGGTGGCCCGGCCCGTCCGGCCGGCGACCCGTCCTGGACCTCAGAACTGATCGCCGTGGACAGCCTGGGACCCGTGACCCCCGACCGGTCCCCGCTGGGCAACGAGGTGCGAGGGCGGCGCGGAAAACCGGTTGCACACCACCGCTAGACTTCTCGTATGGCAAATCTCCTTGCGCATTAGACGGCGTCGCTCGACCCCGGCCCCCGTCCGACGCCCTCACCCTGCCCTGGAGTCCCCACCGTGATCACCGCCACCGGCCTTGAGCTGCGCGCCGGCGCCCGTGTCCTCATCGAGTCCGCGTCCTTCCGCATCGCCAAGGGCGATCGCGTCGGCCTGGTCGGCCGCAACGGCGCGGGCAAGACCACGCTCACCAAGGTGCTCGCCGGCGAAGGCATGCCGGCCGCCGGCACCGTCACCCGTTCGGGTGAGGTCGGCTACCTGCCGCAGGACCCGCGCACCGGCGACCTCGACGTTCTCGCCCGCGACCGCATCCTGTCCGCCCGCGGCCTCGACTCCGTACTGCGCAAGATGCGCGAGAACGAGGACCGGATGGCGAACGGGCAGGGCGCCACCCGTGAGCGCGCCATGAAGAAGTACGAGCGGCTGGAGACGGAGTTCCTGACCAAGGGTGGGTACGCCGCCGAGGCGGAGGCCGCGACCATCGCCGCCAGCCTCGGTCTGCCCGACCGGGTCCTCGGCCAGCCCCTGCACACCCTGTCCGGTGGTCAGCGCCGCCGCGTCGAACTGGCGCGCATCCTGTTCTCCGACTCGGACACCCTGCTGCTGGACGAGCCGACCAACCACCTCGACGCCGACTCCATCGTGTGGCTGAGGGACTTCCTCAAGACCTACCGCGGCGGCTTCGTGGTGATCTCCCACGACATCCAGCTCGTCGAGACGGTCGTCAACAAGGTGTTCTACCTGGACGCCAACCGGTCCCAGATCGATGTCTACAACATGGGCTGGAAGCAGTATCTGGCCCAGCGCGAGGCGGACGAGCGCCGGCGCAAGCGGGAGCGCGCCAACGCCGAGAAGAAGGCCGCCGCCCTCAACGCCCAGGCCGACAAGATGCGCGCCAAGGCCACCAAGACCGTCGCCGCGCAGAACATGGCCCGGCGCGCGGAGAAGCTGCTGTCGGGCCTGGAGGAGGCGCGCCAGTCCGACAAGGTCGCCAAGCTGCGCTTCCCCGACCCCGCGCCCTGTGGCAAGACCCCGCTCACCGCCGCGGGCCTGTCGAAGTCCTACGGCTCCCTGGAGATCTTCACCGACGTCGACCTGGCGATCGACAAGGGCTCCCGGGTCGTCATCCTGGGGCTCAACGGCGCCGGCAAGACGACGCTGCTGCGGCTGCTGGCGGGCGTCGAGAAGCCCGACACCGGCGATGTCACGCCCGGCCACGGCCTGAAGCTCGGCTACTACGCGCAGGAGCACGAGACGCTCGACCCGGACCGCACGGTCCTGGAGAACATGCGGTCGGCCGCCCCGGACATGGACCTCGTCGACATCCGGAAGACGCTGGGCTCCTTCCTGTTCTCCGGTGACGACGTCGACAAGCCCGCCGGCGTCCTCTCCGGTGGCGAGAAGACCCGGCTGGCCCTCGCGACGCTGGTCGTCTCCTCGGCCAATGTGCTGCTCCTGGACGAGCCCACGAACAACCTCGACCCGGCCAGCCGCGAGGAGATCCTCGGGGCGCTACGCAGCTTCACCGGCGCCGTCGTCCTGGTGACGCACGACGAGGGCGCGGTGGACGCCCTCCAGCCCGAGCGGATCATCCTGCTTCCGGACGGCGTCGAGGACCTCTGGGGCGAGGACTACGCGGACCTCGTCGCCCTGGCCTGACCCTCGTGCCGCGGCCGTACTGCGGGCCTGCGGCCTAACTGCGGGCGCGGGCCGGCGGCCGTACTGCTCAGGGTGGCCGCGGCGCGTGAGCAGTACGGCCGTCGTGTGAGCAGTACGGCTGTCGTGCCACCGTCCCGCGCGTGAGGGCGCGGGTGGCCGCCGGCCCGGCGCACCACCGTACGGTCGCAGGCTCACGCGTACGGTCTCACGCGTACGGCCGAAGGCTCTCGCCGTACCGAGCTCGGGCGTCGGCCTCGCTCATCGGACCTCGTGCGTCGCCCACCGGGCCCCTGATCCACTTCCACTGGATCATTCGGACGATGCGTGATCCATCATCTGAGTGAGACCGGGTCGTACCTGAGCGTGCTCGGGCGAGCACTGCCGGAATTCATGGTGATGGAAACCACTTCCCGGTGGCCTGTCCATCCGCGCCCCGCTGACCAGCCACGACGCCGCGCGAGGCGGCTGCCGTGAGATTCGGCGGCGAAGGGAATCCGTCGTTCCGCCGACGCTTGAGCGGCGCGGAAACGGAAACGATGTCGCACAGACCTTGCTGAATGGGTGGCCAGGAAGCCCCCAAGGGGTGATCATGAGAGTCCAGAGCGCACTTCCCATGAGGAGGCACGGGTGGCCGAGACTCTGAAGAAGGGCAGCCGGGTGACCGGCGCCGCGCGCGAGAAGCTCGCGGCAGACCTGAAGAAGAAGTACGACTCCGGGGCAAGCATCCGGGCGCTGGCCGAGGAGACCGGCCGGTCCTACGGCTTCGTTCACCGGATGCTCAGTGAGTCCGGTGTGACCTTGCGCGGACGCGGTGGCGCCACGCGAGGCAAGAAGGCCGCTACGGCCTGACCAGATAAGACGGCAGGTGTGTGGACAGTCACCACCCGGTCGGTCGGCCGGTCGCCCGGGTGGTTACTGTGCAGTCAGCTCAGCACAACAGCTCGCTGACCGCAGCCGATCCGGAGGCTCCCATGACCCTGCTCGACAAGGACGGCGTACGGCTCACCGTCGATGAAGCCGTTGCCGTCGCCACCGTCACCTTGGCCAACGGAGCCAAGCGAAACGCTCAATCGCCCGCCATGTGGCGGGCGTTGACGGAGGCGGGGCGGCTGCTGCCGGGCAGTGTGCGGGTCGTGGTGCTGCGCGGAGAGGGCATGTCGTTCTCCGCCGGCCTGGACCGGCAGGCGTTCACTCCCGAGGGGTTCGACGGCGAACCGTCCTTCCCGGAGCTCGCCCGCTCCACCGACGACGAGCTGGACGCGGTGATCGCCGAATACCAGGAGGCTTTCACCTGGTGGCGGCGGAACGACCTCGTCACCATCGCCGCCGTCCAGGGGCACGCGATCGGCGCCGGCTTCCAGCTCGCGCTCGCCTGTGACATTAGGGTGTGCGCCGATGACGCCCAGTTCGCCATGCGCGAGACCTCGCTCGGGCTCGTGCCCGACCTCACCGGCACGCATCCGCTCGTCGGGCTGGTCGGCTATGCCCGCGCTCTGGAGATATGCGCCACCGGGCGCTTCGTCCGCGCCGCCGAGGCCGAGCGCATCGGGCTCGCCAACCTGGTGGTGCCGGTGGCCGAACTCGACTCCGCGACAAGGGATCTGACGGCCGCGCTGCTGGCCGCGCCCCGCGATGCCGTGATCGAGACCAAGGCGTTGCTGCGCGGAGCGACGGAGCGCGGCTACGAGGAGCAGCGTGTTGCCGAGCGCGCCGCTCAAGCGCGGCGGCTACGGGATCTGGCGGGGCTCTCCGACTGACACTCGGGCCGGCCGACGGTTTCCGGGCCGCCGGTGGACCGAGGCCGGTGGCGACCCTCGTACGGCACGCCCGGGGCCGGTGAGGCCCCTCGCGCGGCGGCGGCGCGCTCAGAACTCCGGCTCCGCCGACCGCGCCGCTTCGGGCCCTGTCGGCGTCCCAGGAGGCCGCGCCGCGCCCGCCGGCACATCCGTCACGACGACGGCGACGGTGGCCGGCCGCCCCGGCGCGGCGGCCTCGGAGACGGCCCGGCGGACGGCTCGCGCCACATCCAGGGGGCGGTGGCCGGCCGCCACCGCGAGCTGCACCAGGACGTGCCGCCGCGGCAGCGCGGCGGCCTCGCCCGGGGAGTCGCTGACACGGATGGGCCGGCCGAGCCCGCCCAGTACGGAGCTCAGGCCGGCCACGCCCGGTACGGCCGTCACCGTGGCGGCCAGGGCCTCCTCCGGCGCGCCGGAGCCGGCCGCGTCGCCCGCCGTGGCCCGGGCTGGGGACGGCCCGAGCTGCCCGGCCTCCCAGGCTTCTTCGCTCGGTGCGGTCACCGGGGCCACCTGCCGAGCGGCAGGCGCCTCCTTGGAAGAGGCTTTCTCGGCAGGTGCCTCCTCGTCGAGGAGCGCCGTCACCCGCAGGTCTGCCGCGACCGCCCGCAGCCCCAGCTGTTCCCGGGCGGCCAGCAGCAGAACGGTGCGCAGTTCCTCCGCCAGTTCCGGCAGTGACTGCCGTGGCGATGCCCCCGTCGCCACGGCGAAGTCGGCCTCGACCCTGAGCGGGCAGGGTGGCAGAGCGCTAGGAGGGGCCGGCACCACGGGTTCGCGCGCGGCCGCCGGGTCGTCGAGGTCGACCCGTACGGTGCCCGGCTCCACCCCGGGCAGCCCGCGCGCCGCGTGGCGCAGCACCTCGGCCGCGGCCCGTTCCACCAGCCAGGCGCCGTCCGCCGGACCGCCGAGCGGCAGCAGCCGCCCCAGCCCGAGCTGACGCCGTACAGCCTGTGCCCATCCCTCAGTCACCACCGGGATCGCCCCTTTCCGCCTCGCCTGCCACGGCTGTGCTCCGTGCGCCGTCGCGTGCCTCGCCCGCCCGCCGGGGGCCACTCGTGGCCGTGTCTCCCACAGTGCTCCCCGTCGCCCCGGCCCGCCCGGTCAGCCTGCCGTACGGGGTGCGGCAGGGCACACCGCGCCACTCCGGCAGTACGGCGCATCGCACGTCTGCCCAGCAGTACGGCGGGTCGTACGCCGGCCCGGCAGTACGGCGGGTCGCACGCCTGCCGCATCCCCTGAGCGGGTCTGGGCAATCGGTCTTAGTGTGGGCAGCGGAGCGGCTCGTCCGCTCCGCAGTCCGGGATTCCCGGTGCTCGGGTTTCCCGTAAAGGCTTCTCGGATCTCGGAAAGGGACGACCGGCGATGAGCGAGACCGCACAGCGGAACCGGCCCGAGACCTCCACAGCGGAGACCACGGCCGAGAGCGGGCAGAAGACCCTAGGCGGCAAGCGCGGCAGTGGCGTCGCTCCTGGCGACCGGGGCCGCACCACGATCGCCGACGGAGTGGTCGAGAAGATCGCGGGCCTGGCGGCCCGGGATGTCGTTGGCGTGCATGCCATGGGCAGCGGGTTCGCCCGTACGTTCGGTGCGGTGCGGGACCGGGTGCCCGGCGGCGGCAAGGGCGTGACCCGTGGCGTGAAGGCCGAGGTGGGAGAGGTTCAGACGGCGCTCGATCTCGAAATCGTCGTCGACTACGGCGTCGCCATCGCGGATGTCGCGAGAGCGGTGCGCGAGAACGTCATCTCCGCCGTGGAGCGCATGACCGGCCTTGAGGTCGTCGAGGTCAACATCGCGGTCGGCGATGTGAAGCTGCCGGACGAGGAAGAGGACGAAGGCGAGAGCGAGGACGAGGGACCCCGGATCAGGTGATCCGACGGGCCCGCGTCACCGTCGCTCCGTACGACGGGCGGCCGCCGCACCGGCGACGGTCGCACAGTACGGATGGGCGGCCGCCGCACCGGCGATGAGCGAAGGAGCGCACGATGAGCATGGCCATGGTCGGCTTGATCGCCGGCATGGGGTTGGGCTTCGCCGGGTACTTCGGCGGCTTCGGGGCCTTCCTCCTGGTGGCCGCCCTGGGGGCGGTCGGTTTCGTCGTCGGTCGCTTCGTGGACGGGGACCTGGAGCCGGGTGACTTCTTCCGTCCGCGCGAACGCGACGAGCGGCGGCGGTGACGGGTGACGACGGAGACTGCCGTCGGCGGGCCGTCCGCCGTGCCCGCCTCCGACCGGGGAGCGACCAGGATCGCCGACCGCGTGATCGCCAAGATCGCCTCACAGGCGGCCCGCGAAGCGCTGCGCCAGGCGGTGGCGCCCGAATGGCTTCCCGCAGTACGGGCCACGCCGCACGCGACGGTGGCCGTACGGAGGGCCAAGGGGCCGGGTGCCGACGAGGCCCGGGTCCACGTCGCCGTCGAGCTCGGCTACCCCGCCGACATCGGCGCCCAGTGCGGCGCGGTGCGCCGCCATGTCACCGAACGCGTGCGCGATCTGTCGGGCATGGCCGTGCCCGAGGTCGCCGTGTCGGTGGAGCGGCTGCACTCGGCGTCCACGCGGTTCGCCGGGCAGGGGAGGGTGCGATGAGCAGGGACGGCCCCTCTGTCGACATGTCGTCACCGGGCGCGGCTCGCGCGTCGCGGGATTCCCTCGCGTCGCGCACCGCTCAGGGGGTGCCGCCGGCCGAGGGCCGGGACACGCCGCCGTCGCGTGAGCCACCGCCGCCCCACGCTCCCGACGAGGCGGCGCCCGGTCCCCGCGCGCACCGCTTCTGGTCCGCCCGCCGTGTGCCCGCCGGACTGATCGCGCTGGCGGCGGCCGGCGGCGTGGGACTGCTGCTCTACGACGTCGCCGCCGTGCGCGCCGACCGGCCCGCGATGTGCTGGCGACGGCGCCTCGCGCGGGAACTGGCCTCCCGCCCCCTCGACGACCCGTGGATGATCGGCGGCGCGGCGGCCGCCGTGGTCCTCGGGGTGTGGCTGATGGTGCTGGCCCTGACGCCAGGACTGCGCCAGTTGCTGCCCATGCGGCGGTCCGGCCCTGAGGTGCGCGCCGGGCTCGACCGGTCCGCGGCCGCGCTGGTTCTGCGGGACCGGGCCATGGAGGTGTCGGGGGTGCGCTCCGTACGGGTCGAGGTCGGCCGGCGGAAGGTCCGCGCGCGGGCACTGGTCCACTTCCGCGATCTGGCCGAGGTCGAACGCGACCTCGACGAGACGCTCACCGAGGGCATTCACGACCTGGGGCTGGAGCGGCGGCCACGGCTGTCCGTACGGGTGCGCCGCCCGGCGAAGGGCTGAGGAAACGAGACGGCCTGAAGGAACGGGACGGCTGAGGGAACGAGACAGACCGAAGCAGGAACGGGACAGTCCGAAGGACAGGCCGAAGCGATCAGACGGGGCGAAAGGACGGGACGGGGTGAGAGACGGATGCTCAAGGCCGTGAACCGGGTTCTCGTCGGCCTGACCGGGCTCGGGCTGTTCGCGCTGGGCGGCGCGGTGCTGCTCGGCGTGCTCGACGCGCGCCGGCGCTGGAACCTCGCCCTCCCGGACTGGTGGTTCCTCACCGGGCCCGACGACGTGGTGCTGGGGGACTGGGGGCGCACCCGGTTCCGTGACGAGGGCTGGTGGTGGCCGGTGGTCATCGCCGTGCTCGCCCTGCTGCTGGTGGCGCTGCTGTGGTGGTTCCTCGTCCAGTGGCGCCGCCCCCGGATCGACGAGGTGCTGATCGACAGCGGCGACGGCACCGAGGCACGGGTGCGGGCCGCAGCCCTGGAGGAGGTCACGGCGGCCGAGGCGAGCGACTGGGAGGGCGTCGCGGGAACGCGCGTTCGACTGGCGGGGCGCCGTACCGCACCGGTGGCGCGGGTCACCCTGACGCTCGACGGGCACGCCGCTCCCCGTACCGCCCTGACGCGGCTGAGCGAGGAGGCGCTGGAGCGCGCCCGGTCCTCCCTCGGGCTGGAGCGGCTGCCGGCGAGGGTACGGCTGCGGGCGGCCCGTCACAGGGCCCGGAAGGTCACCTGAGCCCGGCGCGGCGGAACCCCGTACGGCCTCCGCCCGGAGAGGCCCCGAGAAGCCCCGAGAGGCCCTCCGAGCCCCCCAGGCGCCGTCAGTAGCCGTGGCGCGCGCCACCGTCCACGGGCAGCATCACCCCGGTCAGATAGGACGCCGCCGGGGACAGCACGAAGGCCGCCGTCCTGCCGAACTCCTCCGGCGTCCCGTACCGCCGCAGCGGGATGCCCGCGCAGTTGCGCGCCCGCGCCTCGTCCGCGTCGCCCGACAGGGCGTCGAGCTCCCGCACCCGGTCGGTGTCGATCCGGGCCGGCAGGAGCCCCACGACGCGGATGCCGCGCGGCCCCAGCTCCGCGGCCAGGGACTTGGCGAAGCCCGCCAGCCCCGGCCGCAGCGCGTTGGAGATGGTCAGCCCGTGGATCGGCTCGTGGACGGAGCCCGACAGCACGAACCCGATGACGCCACCGCCGTCGCCCTCGCCGAACTCGTGTGCGGCCGCGCGGGCCAGCCGCACCGCGCCCAGGAAGATGGCGTCGAACGACGCCTGCCACTGCTCGTCGGTGTTGTCGGTGGGCAGGCCGATCGGCGGGCCGCCGACGCTGATGAGGATGCCGTCGAACCGGCCGAAGTGGCCGCGTGCCGCGGAGATCAGGCGTTCGGGGGTGGCGGGGTCGGCGTTGTCCGCGCTCAGCCCCACCGCGCTCTTGCCGTCCCTGCGGTCGAGTTCGAGTGCCGCGGCCCTGGCCGTCGCCTCGTCGCGGCCGCTGACGACCACCCTGGCGCCGTCGGCGACCAGCGCGTGCGCGGTGGCCAGGCCCAGTCCACGGGTGCCGCCGGTGACGACGTACACGCGGTCCTTCAGTCCGAGATCCATGGGGCTATCCTGCCGCGTCCGGCCCGTGCAGCGCGAGGGCGGTGTTGACCAGTCCGACATGGCTGAACGCCTGCGGGAAGTTGCCCAGCTGGCGTTCCGCGACGGGGTCCCACTCCTCCGCCAGCAGCCCCACGTCGTTCCGTACGGACAGCAGGCGCTCGAACAGCGCGCGCGCCTCCTCCCGCCGCCCGGTGAGATGCAGCGCGTCGGCCATCCAGAACGAACAGGCGAGAAAGGCGCCCTCGCCCCCGGGGACCCCGTCCACCCCGTCCTGCGTGTAGCGCCGTACGAAGCCGCCGTGGTCGAGCTCGCGCCGTACGGCGTCGACGGTGCCCACCACCCGGGGGTCGTCCGGCGGGAGGAAGCCCACCTTGGGGATGAGCAGGGTCGCCGCGTCCAGCTCCGTCGAGCCGTAGTACTGCGTGAAGGTTCCGCGCTCCGCGTCGTAGCCCTCGCGGCAGACCTCGGCGTGCACCGCCTCGCGCATGGCGCGCCACCGGTCGGCGTCGCCCTCCAGCCGCGGGTGGGCTTCGACCGTACGGACCACGCGGTCGGCCGCCACCCAGGACATGACCTTGGAGTGGACGAAGTGCCGGCGCGGCCCCCGCACCTCCCACAGCCCCTCGTCGGGCTCGCGCCAGTGGCCCTCCAGGAAGTCCATCAGCGCCCGCTGGATGCGCCAGGCGTGCTCCTCCTGCGGCAGCCCCCGCTCGCGGGCCAGGAACAGCGAGTCGAGCACCTCGCCGTACACATCGAGTTGCAGCTGTTCGACGGCTGCGTTGCCGACCCGGACGGGGGCCGAGCCCTCGTAACCCTTGAGCCAGGGCACCTCGAACTCGGTCAGCCGCCGCTCGCCCGCTATCCCGTACATGATCTGGAGGTCCGCCGGGTCGCCGGCGATCGCGCGCAGCAGCCAGTCCCGCCAGGCGCCGGCCTCGTCCAGATAGCCGCCGCACAGCAGGGCGTTGAGGGTCAGGGTCGCGTCCCGCAGCCAGCAGAAGCGGTAGTCCCAGTTCCGTACGCCGCCGATCTCCTCGGGCAGCGAGGTGGTGGCGGCCGCGACGATGCCTCCGCTGGGCCGGAAGGTCAGCGCCTTGAGGGTGATCAACGAGCGCAGTACTGGCTCGCGCCAGGGCCCGTCGTAGCGGCACTGCTCCGCCCACCCCGTCCAGTCCTCCAGGGTGTGCCGGAGGGCCTCGTAGGGGTCGATGCGGCGGGGGCGCCGCTCGTGCGAGGGGTGCCAGGTCAGGACGAAGGCGACGCGTTCGCCCCGGCGCACGGTGAAGTCGGCGTGGGTGCGGAAGGCCTTGCCCTCCATCGGCAGCCGCGGCTCGCTGCGCAGCCAGACCGAGTCCGGGCCCGCGACGGCGATGCGGTGGCCGTCGGCGCGCCGCACCCAGGGCGTGACGTTTCCGTAGTCGAAGCGGAGCCGGAGCGAACTGCGCATCTCCACCGTGCCGGCGATGCCCTCGACAATCCGTACGACGTCGGGCGCGCGATCACGTACGGGCATGAAGTCGGTGACCCGTACGGTGCCCTCGGGGGTCTCCCAGAAGGTCTCCAGCACCAGAGTGTCGCCGCGGTACGCGCGCCGGGTGCAGACGTCACCGCCGCGGGGGGCGATGCGCCAGTGGCCGTTCTCCTCGTCCCCGAGGAGGGCGGCGAAGCAGGCGGCGGAGTCGAACCGGGGCAGGCAGAGCCAGTCGATGGACCCGTCCCTGCCGACGAGTGCCGCCGTCTGGAGGTCGCCGATGATGGCGTAGTCCTCGATCAGTCCTGGCACGCTGCCGCCCCCTCCCTCGGCCGTGCCGTCCACTCGCGACACCGGCGCTGAGGTCCCTCTGCCCGGGGCGGCCGTGGGCATGCCTGCCGTCGACCGTACTGATCACGGCAGGGGGCGCGCGCGGGTCCGCCGGAGCGTGGCGCCGTACGGTTCGCGACGCTCTTCCTTGGCCTCGGGGCCGGGAGGCTCTCCGCACCCACATCAGGTCGGACCGCCCGGCCGCGATCGCCCTCGGCTCCGGCGCCGGCCTCAGGCCGGGACGGCCTTCGCCTCGGCCGCGCTGCCGCTCTCGGCGCGCTGGGCGAGCCGGTCCTTGCGCTCGCGCCGGACCAGGATCACCCAGCCGACCGGCACGCCGGCCGCGAACAGCCACCACTGGATCGCGTACGCCATGTGCGCGCCGATGCTGCTGTGGTCGGGGGACGGCACCGGCTCCGGGGACTTGCCCGCCGGCTCGGGGGCGCTCATCTCGATATAGCCGCCGAGCACCGGCCGGGAGAGGTCCTTCCCCCGCTGCTCGCTGTTGATCAGCATGACCTGGCGGGGCGGCAGGCCCTGCCGGTCCTTGATGCCGGTGCGCGCGGTGGTCTCGTCGGGCCGCAGCCGGCCCGTGACCGTGACCTCGCCGGACGGGGGCGCGGGCACCGAGGGGAAGCTCGTCTGGTCCGCCGCGGAGGGCACCCAGCCCCGGTTGACCAGGACGGCCCGGCCGTCCTTGAGGATCAGCGGGGTCAGGACGTGGGCGCCCACCCGCTCGGCGGAGGACAGCCGGCGGCGGACCACCACCTCATGGGCGGTGTCGAAGGTGCCGGTCGCCGTCACCTGCCGCCAGGTGTTCTCCCGGGAGACCTCCCGGCCCGGGGCGGTCAGCTCGGCGACGGGCACGGGCGGCGCGGTGAGGTTGTCGGCGATCAGCTGGTTGTTGGCCACGCGGTTCTCGTGGCGGTGCAGCTGCCAGAAGCCCAGCTCGATCATCACGGGGACGAGAACGAGCGCGATGAGGGTGAGGATCACCCACTGCCGGGACAACAGGAAGCGGTACACGTCTCGACGGTACCTGGCCCCGGCCGGGCCTCACCGGGCGGGTGCCGGTCACACCCCGTCGCGCCGGCGGGTGCCGGTCGGACCCGGTCCCACCGGGCGGGCGCCGGTCAGACCCGGTCGACGATGCCCACCCTCCCCTCCGACCGCGCGCAGTGCGCACCGCAGTACCAGTGGCCCTCGACCTCGACGCCCTGGCCGATGATCTGGACCCTGCAGTGCTCGCAGATCGGCGCCATGCGGTGGATGGCGCAGGAGAAGCAGTCGAAGACGTGCACCGCGCCCTGCGCGTGCACCTCGAAGGACATGCCGTAGTCGTTTCCGCAGACTTCGCAACGTGCCATGGGCCACAGGGTGCGCCGCGCGGGGCGGCGTGCGGGCACCGGCCCCGGGCGCGTCGCGCAGGTTCACTCAGTCGCGCGGGTTCCCTCAGTCGCCGGCCGGCTCGCGGCCCGGCGCGGGCGCCACGTCCCGCAGCAACTGGGTGAAGGCCGCCTCGTCCATCACCGGCGTGCCGAAGGAGCGCGCCTTGGCCACCTTGGACGTCACCGCGTCGGGGTCATTGGTCACCAGCAGGCTGGTGAGCCGCGACACGCTCGTCGCCACGTGCAGCCCCGCTTCGACGGCGCGGTCCTCCAGCAGCTCGCGGTCGACCGAGGTGTCCCCGGAGAACGCCACGCGCATGCCCTGGACGAGCCGCTGGCCGGGCTCGTACCGCCCCGGGTTGGGGTAGGGGCAGGCCGGGCGCTTGCGGCTGGGGCGCCAGCTGGAGCGGTAGGACGCCGAGGAGCCGGGGTAGCGGCTCGTACGGGACGCGGGGGAGTCGGTCCACTCGGTCAGCTGCTGGCAGGCCATCAGCGGCAGCGCCATCCCCGACGCGGCGGCGAGCCGCAGGCTGGGCCGGAACGCCTCGGCGAGCACCCGGGCGTCGTCGAGGGCGTGGTGGGCGCGCCGCTGGACGACGCCGTAGTGCGCGGCGAGCGACTCCAGCTTGCTGTTGGGCAGTGGCAGCCCGAGGTCCTTGGCGAGGGCGATGGTGCACAGCCGCTGCCGTACGGGGGGCGTGCGCCGGGCCCGCGCGTACTCCCGGGCGAGCATCGACCAGTCGAAGTAGGCGTTGTGCGCGACGAGCACGCGCCCCTCGAGCCGCTCGGACAGCTCGTCGGCGATATCGGGGAAAAGCGGGGCATCGGCGAGCATCTCGCTCGTCAGGCCGTGAATCCAGACCGGGCCGGGGTCCCGCTGCGGATTGACGGGGGTGTACCAGTGGTCCTCGACCTCACCCCGGGCGTCCAGACGGTAGACGGCCGCGGACACTATCCGGTCGTCGCGGGCGAGGCCGGTGGTCTCCACGTCGACGACCGCGTAACCCGTCGGGTACGCGGCCGGCCAGGGGGACGGCGGCGCGGACTGCTGCGCCGGGAGGAAGGCGGCTGCCGTCTGGTCTTCAAGCATGGTCACTGAGGATACGGGCCGCCTCTGACAGCCGCGGACGGGTGCCACCGCCCGGGGTGGCGGCGGGCCGTGACCCGCCGTGCGGTGACAGCGCGCCAGGGGCCTGGCCGAACCGCCGGTAACCTTGACCAATACTGATCGGTAACTACCCCTAGCGGGCTCCCAGTCGGCGCCTTTATGGTGCGGCCATGCCGCACCTGCCCGATGTCGTGTTGTGGTCCGTCCCCGCCTTCGTTCTGCTCACGGTCGTCGAGATGGTGAGCCATCGACTCCACCCGGACGAGGATCAGGCGGGCTACGAGGCCCGGGACGCCGCGACCAGCGTCACCATGGGTCTCGGCAGCCTCGTGTTCGACTTCCTGTGGAAAATCCCGATTGTCGCCATCTACACGGCGATTTACGAACTGACACCGCTGCGCGTGCCCGTTCTGTGGTGGACGCTGCCGCTGATGCTGCTCGCGCAGGACTTCTTCTACTACTGGTCCCACCGCGGCCACCATGTGATCCGCATCCTGTGGGCCTGCCATGTGGTGCACCACTCCAGCGAGAAGTTCAATCTCACCACCGCGCTCCGACAGCCCTGGACCTCATGGACGGTCTGGCCGTTCTATGTGCCGATGGTCGCGCTCGGGGTGCACCCGGCGGCCGTCGCCTTCTGCTCGTCGACCAACCTCGTCTATCAGTTCTGGATACACACCGAGCGGATCGGCAAGCTGCCCAGGCCCTTCGAATTCCTCTTCAACACCCCCTCGCACCACCGGGTGCACCACGCCTCGCAGGGCGGCTATCTGGACCGCAATTTCGGCGGCATCCTGATCGTCTGGGACCGGCTCTTCAAGTCCTTCGTGCCCGAGACGGAACGGCCGGTCTACGGCCTCACCAAGAACATCAACACGTTCAATCCGCTGCGGGTGGCCACCCATGAGTACACGGCCATCGCCCGGGACCTGCGCCGGGCGCGCTCCTGGCGGGAGCGGGTCGGCCGGGTCGTACGGGGCCCGGGCTGGCAGCCGGAGGAGCCGGCCGCCCCGGCCCCGGCCGTCGCCCGTACGGCGAGCGGTGCCTCGCTCAGTACGGCGAGCGACGCGGCCCCTCGTACGGCGGCAGACGCCTCGCTCAGGTAAGGGGCGGGCGCCACGGCGCCCGCCCCTTACCCCGCGTCACGTCAGTCGGTCACATCACGTGGCCGCGTCACGTGGTCACGTCACTTGGTCACGGCGTCCAGCGCGTCCGCCAGCCCCGCCCCGTAGAAGCCGTTGTTGCTCGCGCTGCCCTCGCACACGGCGTCCGGCGTGCCGTCACCGTCGATGTCGTACGGCGACGGGCAGGCCAGGTCGTCCGCCTGGTTCTTGAGCATGGCCTTCACCTGCGCCGGGGACGCGGTGGGGTGGGTGCTCTTGATCAGGGCCGCGACGCCCGCGGCGTGCGGGGTGGCCATGGACGTACCGGCGTAGTAGGCGTAGCCGCCGCCGGGGACCGGGCCGAGGATCAGCCCGTTGGTGGCCGGCGGAGCCGGCGGCTGGTACTGGGTGCTGTCGCCACCCGGGGCCGCGATGTCGACGACGCCCCGGCCGTAGTTGGAGTACGAGGCCTTGAGGTTCTTGGCGCCGGTGGCGGAGACGGTGACGACGCCCGGCAGCTGCGTCGGCAGGTCCAGGCACACCCGGGGGTCGATCTCGCGGTCGGCCGGCGTGGAGTCATTGGGGCTGCTCGGGTCGACGAGCTTGTCGGCGGCGAGGTCGTAGCCCTCGTTGCCGGCCGCGGCCAGGTTCACCAGTCCCTTGCGCTCCGCGTACCGCGCGGCCCGCGCGATGGCGTCCACCAGGGCCCTCTGGTCCGGGTCCGCCTTGCAGTTGAACATCCACGGGTCGACGTAATAGCTGTTGTTCGTGATGTCCGCGCCGTGCTCGGCGGCCCAGACGAAGCCGCAGACGACGGCCTCGGTGTAGAAGAAGCTGTTGCCCTGGGTGGACACCTTGATGCCGGAGACCTTGACGCCCGGGGCGACACCCGTCATCCCGACGCCGTTCTTGGGGGCCGCGATCTCACCGGCCACATGCGTGCCGTGCGCGTTGCCGCCCTCCTCGTAGGGGCGCCACGCGCCGTCCGCCGTGTTCGGCTTGCCGCCCACGCAGTCGACGGAGGCCGCGCGGTCGAAGTTGGGGGCGATGTCCGGGTGGGTGTCGTCGACGCCGGTGTCCAGGACGGCGACGGTGACGTCGGCGCTGCCGAGCGTCTTCTCGTGGGCCTTGTCCGCCTTGATGGCGGGCAGGTCCCACTGGAGGGGCTGCATGGGGTCCTCGCCGGCCTTCGCTCTCGCGGCGGCCGCCTCGGCCTGCTCGGCGGTGAGCTTCAGCGGGGTGCCGACGTCGGTGGTGCTCTGGGCCGGCAGCGGGGCGGTGCGGGTGGCACCCACGGAGTCCACGCCGCGCACGGCGCGCAGCGTCTTGGCGAAGTCCGGGTTGGCCGAATGGACGACGATGACACCGATCTGGTCGTACGCGTGGACGATCGTGCCGCCCGCCTTGGGTATCTCCTTCTTCACCTTCTCGGGCCAGCCGTAGCCGGTCTCCACGTTGACCACGTAGCTCATCTGGCCGGCCTGGGCGCCGGAGCCCGTGGCACCGGCGGAGTTCGAGGAGGCCGGGGCGGGGGCGGCGGCCGGTGGCCCCGCCGGCGCCGCGGTGGCCGCGGCCGGGAGGAAGGCGAGCGCGGCGGTCAGGGCCATGCCGAGGGGTATCGCGAAACCGCGGCGCGAGCGTGCGGAGCGAGGCGTCATGGGGTCTCCACTTCGTTCGGACAGGGGCAAGTCTCCCGGCCGGCCCGAGGCGGTGTCCCCGGGCCGGCGTGAAGTCATACATTCAGCGCAGTTGTTGTGCACCCATCACTGGGCGGGCCCATCACGGGACCCGGCACTGGGCCCGCCCATCGCCGGGCGCACCCATTGCCGGACGGGCCCATCGCCGGACGGGCCCCTCACTGGGTGACGGCGTCCAGCGCGTCGACGATGCCGAAGCCGTAGAAGCTGTTGACGTGCGGGGTGCCCGTGCACTCGGCGTCGGCCTTGCCGTCACCGTTGGTGTCGTACGGCGCGGTGGGGCAACCCGGGTTGTCCGCCTGTGCCTTGAGCAGCCACTGGATCTCCTGCGGACGGGCGTCCGGGCGCTTGCTCTTGATCAGCGCGGCGACGGCCGCCACATGGGGCGAGGCCATGGACGTGCCCTGGAGGAAGGCGTAGTCGCCGCCCGGCATCGTGGAGAGGATGCGGCCGTCCTTGGCCGGCAGCTGGGGCACCTGACGGCGGTCGCCGCCCGGGGCGGCCACATCGATCTGGTTGAGGCCGTAGTTCGAGAAGTACGACTTGAGTCCCGACGGGCCGGTCGAGGCGACGGTGACGACACCCGGCAACTGGGTCGGCACGTCCAGGCACTTCGACGGGTCGATCGTGCGCGGCACGGGCGTGGTGTCGTTCGGGCTGGAGGTGTCCGTGATCTCCTTCGCCGCCAGGTCGAAGGCGGAGTTGCCCGCCGCGGCGACATTGAGCACGCCCTTGCGCTGCGCGTACTGCGCCGCCCGGTTCACCGCCTCCAGGATGGCCGCCTGGTCGGTGTCCTCCTTGCAGTTGAACATCCAAGGATCGACGTAGTAACTGTTGTTGGTGACCTCGACGCCGCGGTCGGCGGCGAAGACGAACGCGCAGACGACGCTCTCGGCGTAGAACATGCTCGTGCCGGGCTCGCTCACCTTGATGGAGGAGACCTTCACCCCGGGAGCGACGCCGGCTATGCCCGCGTTGTCGCGGGCGGCGGCTATGGAGCCGGCGACGTGCGTGCCGTGGTAGTCCTCCGCCGGGTCGTACGGGCGCCAGGAGCCGGGGGAGGTGTCGGCGACACCGCCCACGCAGTTGGCCGACTGGGAGCGGGAGAAGTTGGCCGTCAGATCGGGGTGGGTGTCGTCCACTCCGGTGTCGATGACGGCGACGGTCACCTGGCGGCTGCCCGGGTTGACCTCGGCGGCGCGGTCCGCCTTGATCGCGGGGATGTCCCACTGCAAGGACTCCAGCGGCTCCCGGCCCGCGGTCCGGGCGGCCTCGCGCGCCGCGGCGGACGGCGGTGCCTTGAGCATCTCGGGCTTGCCGACGTCCGTGGTCGCCGCGGACTTCAGCGGCGCCGTACGGGTGGCTCCCGCCGACTGCACGCCGCTGACCGTACGGATCGTGCGGGCGAAGTCGGGATCGGCCGCGTGGGCCACGATTACACCGATGGCCGGATGCGCGGTCACCACGGTGCCGCCGGCCTTGGCGATCTCCTTCTGCACCGCCGCGACGGTGGCCCGGTCCGCGGTGGTGTTCACCACGTACGACAGCGAGGGGCCGGTCGTCGTCGCGGCCCGGGTCGCCGGGGCGCTGTCCGGCGCCGCGGCCGTGGCCGCGCCGGGGAGGAACCCGAGGGTCGCGGTGAGGGCGAGACCGAGCGGCACGGCGAGGGCCCGCCCGGGTCTGGATCGGAGAGGAGCCATGGGTTCTCCACATCGTCCGTAAGGCCACCCTTCGCACGGTTGTGCGTGGGCGGGTACATGACGAGGGAAGCTAGCGCCGAACCGGCGGCCTGATCAATGGATTCCGGCAAAAAGCCCGGTTTCCCGGGAGAGTTGGCGTGGATGGCCGAAAGCGCCCGGACATGCCGGGAGCACGGCTCCGGACACGCCGGGAGTACGGCCTTGGGCGCGCCACCAGTACGGCCGACCGGGGCGCTCACGCGGCGTGGGCCGTCGCTGGATCGGGTGAAATCGATCGACGGGGATCGGCTGTGAGTGGGCCGTGAGCCGGCCGCTCAGCTCCGGTCCGGCTCCATCCGGAGCGCCTCGAAGCTCAGGGGCGGCAGCGGCACCCGTGGCCCGTACCAGCGGCCCGGCGCCGCTGAACCGATCCGGCGTTCGGGCCGTGTCGCGGTCACGGGACCGGCCAACCGCACCATGCCGTACGGCCGGCGGCCCGGCCCGGGCGGCTGGTGGATCGGCAGGGTGCTCACACCGGGTCAACGACCAGGAAGGCGGGCGGTGTCGCGCGTACCGAGCTCAGGCGGTGTCGCCCGTACCGAGCTCTCGCGCACCGCGCCCGGCGGCCCGGAATTCCGCCGGACACCCCCTGTTGGATCTCGCCGTACCCCGCCTACCATGCCGATCTCCGGTGTCGGCGTGATCCAGCTCACCCGGCACCCTTGCCGTCCCCGTCCCGCGCCCCTCAACGCCTCACCCCAACGCCGCGCCCTCAACGCTTCGTCCCCAACGCCTCGTCCCAGCCGCCGCACCCCCAGGAGAGTCCGTGGACACCGCATCACCACCCCCCGAGGAGACGTCGGAGACGTCGGACGCCCGTTCCGCCGCCGTCGGAGCGCAGGACTACCGCGAGGTCCAGACGAGCGCCGAGTTCACAGAACTGCGCCGCGCCCACCGGTCCTTCGCCTTTCCGCTCACCGTCGGCTTCATCGCCTGGTACCTGCTGTACGTGCTGCTGTCCAACTACGCGGGCGGCTTCATGGGGACCAAGCTGATCGGCAGCGTCAACGTGGCCTTCGTCCTCGGCCTGGCGCAGTTCGCCACGACCTTCCTCATCGCCTGGTGGTACTCCCGCCACGCCGCCGCCGAGCTCGACCCCCGGGCCGAGGCGATCAAGACACGCCTGGAGGGCGACGCATGACCGAGGCCATCCAGCTCGCCGCCCAGGGCGCCGGCGAGCACCGTACGCTGATCATCTCGCTGTTCTCCGTGTTCGTCGTGGCCACCCTGGCCATCACCGTGTGGGCCGGGCGGCAGACCAAGGACGCCACCGACTTCTACGCCGGCGGACGCTCGTTCTCCGGCTTCCAGAACGGTCTCGCGATCTCCGGCGACTACATGTCCGCCGCGTCCTTCCTCGGCATCGCGGGCGCCATCTCCCTCTACGGCTACGACGGCTTCCTGTACTCCATCGGCTTCCTCGTCGCCTGGCTGGTGGCCCTGCTGCTGGTCGCGGAGCCGCTGCGCAACTCCGGCCGCTTCACCATGGCGGACGTGCTCGCCTTTCGGCTCCGGCAGCGGCCGGTGCGCACCGCGGCCGGCACCTCCACCATCGTGGTGTCGATCTTCTATCTGCTCGCGCAGATGGTGGGCGCAGGCGCCCTCGTCGCCCTGCTGCTCGGCGCCTCGGGGGAGGGCTCCCGGCGCTGGATCATCGCCCTGGTCGGCATCGTCATGGTGCTGTACGTGACCATCGGCGGGATGAAGGGCACCACCTGGGTGCAGATCGTCAAAGCAGTACTGCTGATCGCGGGCACGCTCCTCATCACAGTTCTGGTGCTGACCAAGTTCAACTGGAACCTGTCCACCCTGCTGGAACGGGCGGCCGACGAGAGCGGCAAGGGCCGGGCCTTCCTCGAACCCGGCCTTCAGTACGGCAAGGACGACACCTCCAAGCTCAACTTCATCTCGCTCGGCATGGCGCTCGTCCTGGGCACCGCCGGCCTGCCGCACATCCTGATCCGCTTCTACACCGTGCCCACGGCCAAGGCCGCCCGGAAGTCGGTGAACTGGGCCATCGGCATCATCGGCGCCTTCTATCTGATGACCATCGCGCTGGGCTTCGGTGCCGCCGCCCTCGTCGGGCCGAAGGCGATCACCGCGTCGAACGAGGCGGGCAACACCGCGGCCCCGCTGCTCGCGCAGGCCGTCGGCGGCGGCGAGGACTCCGCGGGGGGCGCCATCCTGCTCGCGGTGATCTCGGCGGTCGCCTTCGCCACCATCCTGGCGGTGGTCGCCGGGCTGACGCTGGCCTCCTCGGCGTCCTTCGCCCACGATCTCTGGGCCAATGTGATCCGCAAGGGCAGGACCACCGAGAAGGAGGAGGTGCTCACCGCCAAGCTCGCCGCCGTCGCCATCGGCGCGGTCTCCATCGTGCTCGGCATCTTCGCCCACCGGCTCAACACCGCCGCGCTGGTCGCCCTCGCCTTTGCCGTCGCCGCCTCGGCAAACCTGCCGACGATCCTCTACAGCCTGTTCTGGAAGCGCTTCACCACCCGGGGCGCGCTGTGGTCGATCTACGGCGGACTGGTCTCCTCCGTCGCCCTGGTGATCTTCTCCCCGGTGCTGTCGGGCAACGCCAAGGCGCTCTTCCCCGGCATGGACTTCGCCTACTTCCCCCTGGCCAACCCCGGCCTCGTCTCGATCCCGCTCGGCTTCCTGCTCGGCTGGCTGGGCTCGATCACCTCCCGGCCGGAGGACCTGACCGGGGAGAAGTACGCGGAGCTGGAGGTGCGCTCGCTCACCGGCGTCGGGGCGCACTGAAGCGCTCGCCAACGGCCCGGCCAGGACCTTCCCGGCCGGGCCGACCCGCCACGCCCGGCCGCGCCGTCCGGCACCGCCCCGGCCAGGGCTTTCCCGCCCGGGCCGGCCCATGCCCCGGGCCCGACCCGGCAGCGGCGGCCACGGAGCGTGCACCCCCCGCAACCTCAACGATCTGTTGAAGCTCGAAGTGATCGCGTACCCTGCGAGACACGGGAGTCCGGTGGGAGGACGCCGACGGCCGACAACCGGCAGCTGACGACCGACGACCGACCGGGGAGGGGACGTACCAGATGCTCGTCGACACCTACGGTCGCGTCGCGACGGACCTCCGGGTATCGCTCACCGACCGCTGCAATCTGCGCTGCACCTACTGCATGCCCGAAGAGGGCCTCCAGTGGCTGGCCAAGCCCGATCTGCTGACCGACGAGGAGATCGTCCGGCTGATCCGGATCGCCGTCACCGACCTCGGCATCACCGAGGTCCGCTTCACCGGCGGCGAGCCCCTGCTGCGCCCCGGGCTGGCCGCCATCGTGGCGCGCTGCGCCGCCCTGGAGCCGCGTCCCACGCTCTCGCTGACCACCAACGGCATAGGCCTCGAGCGCACCGCCCAGGCGCTGCGCGAGGCCGGCCTGGACCGGGTCAACGTCTCGCTCGACACCCTGCGCCCCGAGGTCTTCCACACCCTGACCCGGCGCCGGCGCCACGGCGACGTGCTGCGCGGCCTCGCCGCGGCGAGCGCCGCCGGGCTCACCCCCGTCAAGGTCAACGCCGTCCTCATGCCCGGCCTCAACGACGACGAGGCGCCCGAGCTGCTCGCCTGGGCCATGGAGCACGGCTACGAGCTCCGCTTCATCGAGCAGATGCCGCTGGACGCCCAACACGGCTGGCAGCGCGACGGAATGATCACGGCCGGGGACATCCTGGCCGGTCTGCGCACCCGCTTCGCGCTCACGGCGGAGGGCGGCGAGGAGCGCGGCTCGGCGCCCGCGGAGCGCTGGCTGGTGGACGGGGGACCGCACCGGGTCGGGGTCATCGCCTCCGTCACCCGGCCCTTCTGCGGCGCCTGCGACCGCACCCGGCTGACCGCCGACGGACAGATCCGCACCTGTCTCTTCGCCCGCGAGGAAACGGATCTGCGCGGGGCGCTGCGCTCCGGCGCCTCCGACGCGGAGATCGCCGAGCGGTGGAAGCGCGCGATGTGGGGCAAGAAGGCGGGCTCGGGGCTGGACGACCCGTCGTTCCTCCAGCCCGACCGGCCCATGTCGGCGATCGGCGGCTGACGGGCTGCTGTCGGGCGGCGCCTCCGGCCATACGGAGGCCCTCGGAGTCTCAACCGCCGTCCGGAGCCCTCAACCCCCGTCCGGCTCCTGCCAGTCGGCCAGCGGCACCACGTCCTTGAGGAAGCCGCGCACCCCCAGGAACGCCGACAGGTGCTCGCGGTGCTCCTCGCACGCCAGCCACGCCTTGCGCCGCTCCGGCGTGTGGAGCTTGGGGTTGTTCCAGGCCAGCACCCAGACGGCGGCCGTACGACAGCCCTTGGCCGAGCAGATCGGCGACTCGTCGTTCGCGGTGGTCACAGCGTCGTTCACGCCTTTCGTTCTACAGGGCCGTGAACATGGCGACGCCGGGCAGCCACGGGGGGAGCCGCCCGGCGTCGGTCCGTCGCTCCGACGGGGGATGCGGAGCGCGTACGAAGTATGTCACGGGGGAGTGGGCCCAGTGCACCGGAACCACATGATTGATCTGAGCTTTTCTTGAGCTTTGTGGACCGGCCCAGGTCAGCCGCGGCCGTGTTCCTGTTCGTGTCGCAGGTCCTCGCCGCGCCCGTCCCCGGCTTCCGGGACGGGTTCCGCGGGGGCCTCCCGGTCGCCGGCCTCCAGCATGGGGCGCGTCGGTCCCGGCACGAAGGTCGAGGGGAGCGAGGGGGCGTTCTCGCGGCCGGCGTTGGCGATCACCACCGCGATGTACGGCAGGACCAGGCCCAGGACGAGAGCCACCATCGCGACATACCGCTCCACGTTCCACAAGCACGCCGCCAGTACCACGGAAACGGTCCGAATGGACATGGAGATCACATAGCGGCGCTGCCGCCCACGCACGTCGTCCCGCAGCCCCTGACGGGCCCCCGTGATCCGGAAGACCTGGGCGTTGCTCTGCTTCCGCATCACGTTCCACCACCTGATGTCCACGCCGAGGACGACCCGGTCCCCGGCACCTTCCACGGTACGCCGTGGCTCCGCCGCATTCGAGACCGGGGCCGCCCCGCGCGGTAGCGGGTTGCCCGCGCACGGCGCGTACGGCCCTCTCCGACATGCGCCGTACCCCGGACGGACCCACACTGGCCGAGACGGCTCATATCGCGCCGGATGAGGAGGCAACCATGGGCTGGTTGTGGGCAATCGTCGTCGGATTGGTGCTGGGCCTGCTGGCCAAGGCGATTCTGCCGGGAAAGCAGAACATCCCGCTCTGGCTGACGGTGATCTTCGGCATCCTCGGCTCCATCGTCGGCAACGCGGTCGCGCGGGGCATCGGCATCGACGAGACCAAGGGCATCGACTGGGGCCGCCACCTGCTGCAGCTGGCCGGTGCCGTCCTCATCGTGGCGGTGGGAACGCCGCTCTACGCCGCGATCAGAGGTGACAGGCGCCGGGCCCCGCCCGACCGCGCCTGACCACGGCGACGACGGGCGTTCGACCCGCGACGTACAGGGGC
>NZ_JBPQTV010000011.1:0-50861 GCF_051386515.1 Streptomyces sp. URMC 123
CACGCAGCGCACCTCGCCGACGGCCACGCCCGCCTCCTCCGCGGCCTCGCGCCGCGCTGCGGCCTCCGCCGTCTCCCGCTGACCACCCGCCCGCCCCTGTGGAGCACCGCCCACTACCGTGACGGAAGCCATGCACGACACCCACGACCGTGACCACCGACAAGCCCACGCCTACGCCGGAAGGGCGTTCACCGACCGGCTGCCCGTGCACCCCACCATGCCGGAGCTGCTCGCCCACCGGGCCGAGCGCCACGGGTCGGCCCCCTACCTCACCTTCCACGACGCGGAGGGGACCGAGACCACCCTCACCTACGGCGACGCGCTCCGGCTCAGCCGCCGCCTGGCGGCGTGGGCCGGGCGCGAGCTCGACGCCCGCCCCGGGGACGTCTTCGCCCTCGCCCCGGTGAACGACCTGCCGTCGGTGACCGCCGTCTTCGCCCTGCTGCTCGCCGGCTGCTCCGTCCTGTCGCTGAACCCCGGCGATCCGGCCGAGCGCGTCATGCGGCAGGCGGACGCGTTGGGCGCCAAGGCACTGCTACGGGGCCCGGGCACCACCGCCGACACCGCGGTGTCCTGGACGGTCCTGCCCGACCCGTGGACGCTGCCCACCGACGACGACACCTGGGCCGGGCCCGCCCTCGACCCCGGGGCCGACGCCCTGTACTTCGGCACCTCCGGGTCGACCGCGGCTTCCAAACTGGTCGCGCAGTCGCACTACAACGGCGCCGTCAACGCCGCGGCGCTGCACCGGCACCATGGTCTCGGGCCAGGCGACCGGTTCCTGGGCTGCCTGCCCATTCACCACGTCAACGGGCTGCATTTCAGCATCTTCGGGGTGCTCGCCGCCGGAGCCCACGGCATCGTGCTCAGCGGGTTCGACCCCTTCCGGTACCCGGGCCTGCTGACGGCCCACCGGCCGCGGATCGCGAGCGTGGTCCCCAGCATCCTGGAGACGCTGCTGGAGACCTGGCGGGCCCCCGAGGTCCCACGGGAGTTCGACTACTTCGTGTCGGCCGCCGCGCCGCTGCCCCGATCCACGGCCCGGGCGGTGCACGACAAGTGGGGCGTGCGCGTCCTCCAGGGGTACGGGCTGACCGAGACGACCAACTTCTCCACCACCATGCCCCGCGGCCTGTCAGAAACCGCCTACCGCGCCCTGATGCTGGACTGCGACATCCCCTCGGTCGGCACCGCCCTGTACGGCAACGAGGTGGCCGTGCTCCGCGCCGACGGCCGGCGCGCCGAACCCGGCGAGCGCGGGGAGGTCTGCATGCGCGGGCACAACGTGATGTCGCGGTACCAGGGGAACGCGGAGGCGACCGCGGAGGCGTTCGCGGGCGGCTGGTTCCACTCCCAGGACCTGGGTCACGAGGTCGTCGACCCGGAGACGGGCCTGCGGTTCGTCGTCATCACCGGGCGCGCCAAGAACATCGCCAAGGTGCGCGGCGAGACGGTGTCACTGGAGGAGATGGAGCGCGCGCTCCGGTCCTTCCCGTCCGTGCGGGACGCCGCCTGCTCCACCGCGGCCGACCGCTTCCTGGGGGAGGTGGTGGTCGCGGCGGTGACCGCGCCGCGGGAGACGACCGACGCCATGCTGCTGGACCACCTCGGGCGGTTCTTCGACCCGGCGGTGCTCCCGGCCCGCTTCGTGCGGCTGCCCGCCGTCCCGAGGACCGCCACGGGCAAGGTCCTCCGGCCCAGGCTCAAGGAGCTCCTGCAATCGGCCGTCCAGGAGTCCGCGCCCGCCGTGGACCGGCGGTCGTGAGCGGGCAGCGGTCCTGGCGGCGGACGGCCGTGGTGACGGCCACCAAACGCGCTGTCCGCGGCACCTTCTCCGGGCTCCCGCCCGCGTTCTGGTGGCTGTGGGGAAGCACGCTGATCAACCGGCTCGGGGCGTTCGTCTCCACGTTCCTCGCGCTGTACCTCACCCTGCAGAAGGGGTACTCGGCGACCTACGCGGGCTTGGTGGTCGCGCTCTACGGGCTGGGGGGCGCCGCGGGGAACCTGGTGGCCGGAGTGCTCACGGACCGGCTGGGCCGCAGGCCCACCCTGCTGGTGTCCCAGACGGCCACCGCGGCCATGGTGGCGCTCCTCGGTTTCGCCTCCCACCCGGGCGTGATCGCGGTGCTCGCCGCGCTGGCCGGGATGGCGACCAGCGCCTCCCGCCCGGCGGTGCAGGCGATGATGACCGACATCGTGCCCGAGCGGCACCGGGTGCGCGCGTTCGCCCTCAACTACTGGGCGATCAATCTGGGCTTCGCCCTGTCGGCCTCCGTGGCGGGCCTCATCGCCCGCCACTCCTACCGGTGGCTGTTCCTGGGCGAGGCGCTGCTGACCCTGCTCTGCGCGGCCGTGGCCTACCTCCGGCTGCCGGAATCCCGGCCGGCACCGCGCAGCGCGCCGGAGGGGAGTGCGGAGGCGGGCCCGGAGGGTGCCACGTCGCTGTCGACCGTGCTGCGCGACGGCCGCTTCATGACGGTCGTGGGGCTGAACCTGCTGCTGGTGACGCTCTACCAGCAGGGACTGGTCGCCCTGCCGATGGCCATGGGAAAGGCCGGCTTCGACAGCGCCGACTTCGGCTTGGTGATCGCGGCGAACGGCATCCTCATCGTGGTGCTGCAGATGCCGGTGACGCGCCTGATCGAGCATCGCCCGCCCGGCCCGCTGCTGGTGGTGTCGGCCCTGCTGACGGGGGCGGGGTTCGGCCTCACGGCCCTCGCCGACTCCGTGCCCTTCTACGTGCTCACGGTCTGCGTCTGGACGCTCGGGGAAATCGTCAACTCCCCCACCCAGATGGCGCTGGTGGCGCGGCTCTCCCCCGCCGAGGGCCGGGGCCGCTACCAGGGCGTGTACACCCTCTCCTGGTCGGTCGCCGCGTTCGCCGCGCCGCTGCTGGGCGGGCTGGTCATCGACCGGCACGGGGCGGAGGTGCTGTGGCTGGGAAGCCTGGCGGTCGGCATCGTGGCCGCGGTCGGCTATGCCCGCGTGATGCGCGAGCAGCCGGAGGGCCGGGGCCAGGAGACCGCCGCCGCACCAGGGGCCGGTCGCTGAGTCGCAGGTGATGGCGGCACGACGGAGCTCCCCACCGCCAGGAGGCGGTGGGGAGCTCCAAGGGTTCGTGGGCCTGCGGCAGAGCGGGCTGCCGCGTCAGTCGATCTTCATGTAGAAGCGGTCGTTGGTCTCGGAAGGGCGGTCCAGGCCCTTGTCCCAGGCCAGCACCCGGTCATCGACGTAGTAATCGCGCAGCATCCCGCCCGCGACGCGGTTGTCCTTCGCCGGCACGGACTTCACCGAGAAGTCCCAGTCGGGGTTGCCGGCTCCTTCCAAGGTTGAGGCGAAGGGGTATTCGTCGCACTGTTCACCGGGGTTGGTTCCATTGGGCAGGCCGGTGTCCTGGTACAGGTCACGCTCCGGGCCGGTCTTGAAGCAGGCACCGTCCTTGTGATCCTTGTTGGCCTTGATCTCGTCCGGGTGCAGCTTCTTGGTGATGCGGTGCAGTCCTGGGGCGTCCGGGTTGTCCGGGTGGTACTTGCCGGGGATCTTCTTGTCCCTCGGCCACGGCTGCCCGGGAGGGGCCAGCAGCGGGTAGGTGGACCGCGGCTGGTTGAAGGCGATGTACAAGTGCTCGGCCACGGCGTGGTGGGTGGTACCGCGGGTATAGGTCAGGTGCGGGATGACCTCGCTGAAGATGCAGGCCTTTGGGTACTTGGCCTGGCCTTTGTTGAAGTAGGTCGCCGAGTCGCAGCGCACCAGTCGCGGCGGAGTTTCCGCCTTGTTCAGCGTGGTGTACTCCTCGTTGTCGGTGAACGCCTCGACGTACCACTGGTTGTAGGAGATCTTGTCGCGGCCTTCGCCGATCTGCTCCTGGTTGTAGATGTCCCAGTTCGCCCAGATCGGGTTGTTGTCCCACGTCGCCCAGGGCATCGTGTACGAACCGGGGCCGGCGCTGCAGACCTCCGAGCCCTGCGAGCACTGGCCCATCAGGCTCAGCGGCACGCCGGGGGCGACGAAGATGTTGTCGATCGGCCCCCAGTCGTAGTCCACCGAGTCCTCCTCGATCTGCGAGAAGATCCTCACCCGGCGGTCCTTGGCGTCGCCCTGTCCGAAGACCCTCCACACCGCGGAGGTGGTGCCTTCCTTCTCCACCGGGACGCCCTTGCTGTCGATCTCCCAGTACTCGACCTCCAGGTTCCACCGGGCGCAGTAGGTGAAGCGGTTGTGGATGTGGCCGATGCCCTTGCCGGCGGCGTCGCTGTCGAAGCACGCCTTCAGGCGCTCCTCGTGGGGCATCTCCCCGATCGGCACCCACCCTCGGTCGTGCTCGGGAGTCGGGATCGGGTCGGCAGCTGTCCGAGGTATCTGGGCCGTCCGCCGGGCGTTGTCGGCAGCCGCCCGCTTGGATGAGCGGTCCGCTTCCAGGACCGACAACGGCTTGGCCGCCTTCCCGGCCGGCCTGGCCGGTGCCGCGCTGTCGGGCTGCGCGGTGGGCGCGGGAACCGGCAGGCTCTTGTGTCCCTGTTCTCGGGCTTCGCGGCCCTTGGCGCGCAGGTCGGCCAGCTCCTGCTGGGAGATGCCGACCCTCATTCTGATCGTCCGGTCAGGTTCGGCGGCCGCGTCCTCAGCTCCGGCTGGAGCCGGCGCGGGGGCGGGCTGGGCGGTGGCCAACTGGGCCGGGAGCACGAACGCCCCCGCCGCCACAGTCGCGACCAGCGTTTTTATTCGCCACGTTCTGCTCAGTGACATGCGTTGGGAATCCCCCTTGATTCAGCCGGGCTCCGGCCGACAGCGGCCTCCGCCAGCTCAACACCCGGCGTGGGCAAACGCGTGCACCAGGTTTCAGGGGACTCTTCAGTGACACAAGGACGCTTCAAGCCGAACGGCACCAGCAGCAGCGGGTGAGGAGGCCTCTCGCAGCCGGCATCACTCGCCGGCTTTGCTCAGACCGCCGAGCCATGGACCGTCGAAGTCCTCTTCCTGCAGCTCCACGCCCGTCACCGCGCGCAACGCCAGCGCGACGCGGCCGGCGGCGTCCGCCGCGGCCACCTGGCCGGTCGGCTCGTCACCACGCGAGAAGCCCACGGACAGCAGGGCTTCGACCGTCTCCTCCGCGCCGGCCGCCTCGTAGGGCAGTCGCCCGCTGACGGCATCCAGCTCGCACACCACCTGCCCGTCGGCCGCCACGTGGACCATCAGCTGATTGGGGTCCTCGAACGCGGAAACAGCCATCTGCCCGCCCGCGGACAACGCCGCAAGCACCCCGCGATCCATCCCCACCCAGCCCAGGGTGCCCTCCAGCTCCACGACCAGCGACCAGCCACCCCGCAGCTCACGTCCCAGAAGGAGCACGTCCGGCTCCGTACGGTCCGCTTCCAGCCGCTCGGTCACCAGCTGCAGTCCGTCAGCGACCTCCGCCACTTCCCGTACGCCCATGCGCTCAAGAGCCTGCACTGGCGCACGGTGCGCAAGCGTCACGCACCAGCCCTCACCGAACAGTTCCAACAGATCCACCACCCGACATCTCCTTCCTCCGACCGAACGCGCCCCCACCCTCTCGGCCTCCGCCCACGCCGGCAAGCAAGCCCCACCCCGGCCGTCGTACTGGGGAGCAACACTCTGGCCGCCCGCGGCATTGACGGGGTGCGGCCGCAGCCTGCGCGGACCTGGTGGCCCACGTGCTCGACGCCCTGCGTGCCGGCTCAGGGGTTCTCCCCCGTCGGCGCTGCGCCTGTACGAGGACCTGGAGGACGGCGGTGCCGAACTGGCGGAGATCACAGGCGCGTTGGAGCGGAATGGCTTCACCATCGGCCGGCGACCGGCTGAGGACCACGACAACGTGGCGCTGCTCGCGGAGGGGCTGCATGGGGCTGGGTTCCGGGTACGGCCCCGGGAGACCAACATGGTCCCCGTGGACACGCCCGGCACCGAGGACGTCGTGGCGCGAGCGGCGCGGGGAGGAGTGCTGGTGACCGCGCCGGGCCCGGGCGTGGTCCGGCTGGTCACGCATCTGGATGTCGGACGACAGGCGTGCCTGCGCGCCGTGGAGGTCCTGACGGCCGTCATCGGTGGAGGCCGTCGCAGGGCGAGCGGGACCGCGGCCGGGGAGCACACTCAGAGCACTGGAAAGGGGGCGAAGTAGCGCTATGACTCTGGAAGTTCTGCCGGCGACTGCCGAGCGTTGGGACGACCTGCGGGCGGTTCTGCAGCCCAAGAAGAGCGCGCACACATGCTGGTGCATGGCCTGGCGGCTGTCCACCGGCGACTACGGGCGGATGACCGCCGACGAGCGGGGCGAGCACATGCGCTCCCTCGTCGAGGCGGCCGACCCCCCGCCGGGGGTGCTGGGCTACCTCGACGGCGAGGTGGCCGGCTGGTGCAACGTGGCGCCGCGCAAGCATCTGGACCGCCTCACGTCGTCGAAGACGATCACGCCGGTCGACGACGCGCCGGTGTGGTCGGTGACCTGCTTCGTCGTACGCAAGGACTTCCGCGGCAAGGGGGTGGCCTCGGGCCTCCTTGAGGGCGCGGTGGCCCATGCCAGGGCCCACGGCGCTCCGGCGGTGGGTGGAGGGTTATCCCGTGGACCCGGAGGGCGGAAAGGTGAACCCGACGCTGGCGTACGTGGGCACGATGGAGATGTTCGAACGGGCGGGCTTCCGCCGGGTGCGCAGGACGGAGGCGAAGAGCGACAAGCGCTATCGCTGGGTGATGCGACGCGACCTGGACTGACGGTTCGCGTCGGCGGACGCGCAGGCGGTGAGAGAGGCGCTCGGCCGGGGTTACCCAGCCGAGCCCCCTGCGCTGTCGACGCTGTGGTTGGCACGGCGACCGGGGCCGGCCGCCCCAGGAGCACCCGGCGCTGCGGAACCGGGCGGATGCGCCGAGGCCCCGGAGGGCGGGCTCGCGCGGACATACCGTCAGGGCATGCGGGACGCCGTGTCCCACAGGTGCGCGGGGCGGCCGCAGCGCAGGGCCTCCCAGGCGGCGCGGCGGTAGCAGCCGGCGACCAGGCCGTCCCGGACCAGTCCCGACGCGCCGTGCAGGTGGACCGCGTCGCGGGTCACGTCCAGGGCCGTCTCGGCCGTCAGGGCGATGAGACCCGCGGCCTCGCCGGGGGTGAGACGGTCCTCGTCGAGGTTCTTGGCCGCATCCCCCACCGCCCAGCGGACGGCGTCGAGACGAGCCAGCAGCCCGGCCGCCCGAAGGCGCGGCCCCTGGTGCTTGACCAGCGCCTGGCCGAACTGACGACGGCTCCTGATCCGGGCCACCACGGCGGTCAGCGCCACGGCGGTGATGCCGGCGAGCAGCGACGCCTGGTGCACGGCCGCCCGCAGCCCCACCCGGGCCAGTGCCTGTTCGGCGGCGAGCCCGCGCAGCAGCACGGCCTCGGCGGGAACGCGGGCCTCGTCGAAGACCGCACTGGAGACCGCTCCCCCGCCGTGGTCGCGCAGCGCCCGCACCTCGACGCCCCTGACGGGCAGTTTCACGAGGGCCACGCACGGCCCCCGGGTCCGTCGGGGAGGGCGAGCAAGGTATCGGTCAGCGGCAGCGTCGCGTTCCCCGCCTCCTCGCAGACCATGGCGATGACGGCCTGCCCGAGGTCCAGCCTGTCCCGGTCGATGGGCAGGGCGAACTCCCAGGCGCCGACCATGTGCCCTGTGTGCGGTGCCTCGGTTCACCGGCCGATCGACGCGCACGACCATGGAACTCGCCGCTCATCATGAGGGTCATGAGGATTCGCGACCTGTGCCTCGCCGCGCTGGCGATGACGTGGCGAGGCGATGGCCTTCACCGGTCGCGTCCGCGAAAACCTAGGCCACGGACGTGGCGCCGACAGAGCGCCCCCGACGCCCCTGCCGCCCTCGGACTCCCCCGTCCTGCCGGCCCGCTGCCGGTGGGACGGAACACTCTGCACCTGCGGGACGAGGCGCGAGCCGACCCGTGGGTTCCCAAGCGGCGGCGCGAGCTGATGGTGTCGCTGTGGTACCCCGCACAGCCGCGGGACACGGTGGGCGGCAAGCCCGCCCCATTTATGGCGGAGCAGGAGCCCGCGGCGCTGCTGGAGCTGCTGGAAGCGGACGACGTTCCACGGGACACGCTGGCGCAGGTCCGTACCCACTCCACGGCCGACGCTCGGCCGCTGAAGCGGCGATCGCCGCTGGTGGTGGTCTCACCCGGGTTCCAGGTGCCCCGCGCCACGCTGTCGTCGCTGGCGGAGGACCTGGCGAGCCACGGCTACGTGGTCGCGGGATTCGGCCACAACTACGAAGCCGTCTGCACCACGTTCCCCGACTGCCACACCACGCCGTGCGCCGCCTGCACGCCGCCCTACGACCAGGCCAACCTCGCCAGGATCGCCGAGGGTCGCGCCGCCGATGTGGAGTTCGTGCTCGACCAGCTGACCGGGCCGCACCCTGCCTGGGGCGGCGGCGAGCTGATCAACTCCGGCCGCATCGCGATGGTCGGCCATTCGGCCGGCGGATACAGCACGATTCCGGCTATGCGCGCCGGCCGCAGGATCGACGCGGGCCTGACCATGGACGGCTTGGCCGAGGTCTCCACCCCGGGAACGACTGGCTGTTCCTCATGCACTCCCGAACACCAGCCGAACGGCCAGGGCGAGGCGGCCCCGCAGTGGGACCGCACCTGGTCCGCGCTCTCCGGCTGAAAGCGCTGGTTCACCCTCGACGGCAGCTACTCATTCACCGACCTGCTGATGCTGATCGAACAGGCCGGGGCGGGAGCGAACACCAAGCTGTCAGGGGCTCGGGGCGTACAGATCACTCGCGCCTATGTGGGCGCGTCCGTGGACCGGCACCTGCGCGACCAACGGGAATCCCTGCTGAACGGCTCCTCGGCCCGCTATCCCGAGGTACGGCACTGGGCCACCCCCTGCTCACGGCGAAAGGACCTCGGCGATCACGATCTCGCCCGGCCCTGGGGCGCCGCAGGAGTACGGTCTGCCCTGTGCACGCGATCACCATCGTGGGGCACCGCATGTTTCGCGGGTACGTTCGGAGGCGGTCTCGGCGGCGTCGGTTAACGCGGTGGCCCGGTCGGCGAACTCGCCGCCCGCCACGTCCGCAACTACGTTCGACTCACTCCAGGTCGTGGAACGATTCGAGCCTCGACCCCTTCCGTGCGGAATACACACCGGCGGTTCGGCAAGCGCCTGTCACAGCGCGTGAAACCGAGTATTGGCGAGGCCCACGGCACGGCAAGTCCCAGCCAGATTGCTCTATGCATCATGTTCTAACAGATGAGTTGATCTTAGGTTCTGTATCCGTTCGTCACGTGACCTTCGGAATGACGGAGCAACTAGCGGGAGCACCCTGTTCGGCCGGGACCACCGCAGCGACCACTGCGATTTGACGCGCACTTTTTCCTGTCCAGTTGACCGTTACGTACGGTCGCTTCCTCCACGCTGTGTCATCCCTGTCGTCCGCGTATGGGTCTGCCGTGCACTTTCGTCCTGGAGGACTGCCATGGAAGGGCTGCTAGAGCGAGAAGAGGCGGCAATTCCGCTTTCGGCATTTGGGCTTCCTGAAGCCCACAGGCGGCCGTGGCGGTGGAGAAGGACTAGGCCGGCGGCGGGCGGATTCCGGGGCATCGGACGTGGCGATCTGGTCGCCGTGTCTTCGCGACGCTGCTGCGCCGCCCGCCCCGGCTGGAGCTCGCGGCGCTCCCGGCCGAACTGACCTGGATCGCGGACAGTTCCATAAGCCGGGGGCTGAAGCGACTGCCCGCCCGGATCACCAGGAAGCTGCCGCGCGCCGTCCCCCACTGCCTTCCGCACCAGACACGCTGACCGCGCCGCCCCGCCCCTCGCCCAAGGCGACTACGCAGAGCAGGAGCTACGACACCATGACCATCACCTCCCCCGTGACGCTGATAACCGGCGGTTCCAGCGGCATCGGCGCGGCTACCGCACGGCGGCTGCTGGCCGACGGTCACCGCGTCGCGGTCACCGGACGCGCCGCCGAGCGGCTGGAGAAGTTCGCCCAGGAGACCGGCGCCACGCCGGACACCCTTGTGACCCTCCCCGGCGACGCCGCCGACCACCAGGCGGTCGCCGCCGCCGTGAGCACCACCGTGGAGACCTTCGGCCGGCTGGACACCGTGGTCGCCAACGCCGGGTACGCCACCCATGACTCCCTCGCCGACGGCGACCCGGCCCAGTGGCGCGACATGGTCCTCACCAATGTGCTGGGCCCCGCGTTGCTGATCCACTACGCGCTGCCGGCGCTGAAGAAGTCACGCGGCCGCATCGTGCTGATCGGCAGCGTCGCCGGCGTCGTCTACACCCCAGGCAACATCTACGGCGCCACCAAGCGGGCGGTGACCGGTCTGGCCGAGAACACCCGGCGCATGGTCACCGGCGACGGTGTCGGCGTCACCCTGGTCGCCTCGGGCCGGGTCGAGACCGCCTTCTGGGACGCCGCCGGCGGCGCGCCCGAGGACCTCAACCTGACGGCCGACCAGATCGCCGACTCGGTGGTCTGGGCCATCCGCCAGCCGACCGAAGTGGACGTCAACACCGTCGTGATCCGACCCGTCGGCCAGACCGTCTGACCGGCCGCTCCCCGGGGCGGCCGGCCACAACCCCGCCGAAACCTCGCTTCGCAGACCCCAGGAGAAGGACGGGCCGCGCCGCGGGCCGAACTGGCCCAGTTGGGGGGCGAGGTGCTCTGCACCGGCCCGGTCGGCACCGACGCCGACTTCACCGAGCTGGGCGGCACCTCCCTGCAGGCGGCCCGCATCGTCCACCCGTGTCGGCATCGCCGCCCGTGTCCGCCGCCGCCTGGGCATCGCGCTGACCGCGGCCGAGCTGTTCGACTGCGGTACCCTCGCCGCCCTGGCCCGCCTGCTCGCCGACCGCCCGCTGGAGGCGGCCGCGGGCCTGCCCGGTGGAGTCCGCCCCGCCCGGCGAACCGCTCCTGGCCCCGGGCCAGCGCCGCCTGTGGCTCCTGGACCACCTCAGCCCGGCCGCCGGTACGGCGTACAACATGTCCGCCCTGACCCGCCTGCGCGGCCCCCTCGACCCGACAGCCCTCCAGGCCGCATGGGACGACGTGGCGGACCGGCACGAGCGGCTGCGCGCGCCACCTTCACCATTGAGGGCGGCGAGCCGCGCCCGGGTGACGACCACCCGGCCGGCCCTGGCCGTCACCGACCTGAGCGCCGCGCTGTCGCGCACAGATGTTCCTCAACAGCGACAATTCATGGCTCGGGTCCAAGCACGCGACAGGCTATGAGAAATAGATGACCTGGACGCTCTCCGCTGTGGGCGAGAAGCCCAATGCTTGATACAGCGAGTTGCTGGCGGGGTTAGCGGCATCGGTGAAGAGTACGACCGTGTCCACCCCCGCGCCCAGGGCATATTGCACCGCAGCCGTAACCGCCGCGCCGCCGAAGCCGTGCTTCCGGCTCTCTGGCGGAGTGTAGACCGGCGTAATACGGACGCATCCACCTGCTGGAACGGAAGCACCGGCCAACGAAACCGGCCGTCCGTCAACGTCCCACAGGAACAGGCCTCCGCGTGCGATCCGATCGCTGACTGTCGCGCCAATATTTCCTGATGCCGTACCGGTCTCCTCGGCGAAGCACCGGAACCAGTCGACCAGCAAGTCCCGGTCAGCGACGGTGGCAGAACGCCCGCTGCCAGCGGGCGGATGCTGAGGTCGGATGAGGCGGTCAAGCTGGTGCAGTTTCTGCTGCATCTCGCTGACCCTCGATGCGCCGGTCAGTTGTTCCCACGTGGATGTGAACTCCTCAACCGCGGGACGTGGGCCTTGGACTGAGGCAACTGAGTTCCCGGCTCCAGCAAGCAGAACAGCGAGCTGACGAGCAATACCCAACGGCATGGTTCCCAGGAGGAGTGAATCGCCTGAGGCATAGCAAAAGCTTCCCGCTACGGGCCCACCCTCGGTAGACCACCACCCAGCTGTCCGCGGCGGGCGGTTGGTCGGTGGCATGTTCATGAATCGTTCAACGACACTCAGCAGCATCGTATGTCCGCCTGGATCCGCCATCCACAACTTCCTGGCGCAACGGTCGACGTCTGCGGGGTTATCGGTGATGGTCCAGGGCAAAGGCGCTCCTCGAAGATTTCAGCCCAAGTGATCAGACAACGAATCGGCAGCCTGCTGGCTAGGGCCTGCCCGGCGGATCATGTGACTGTATGGCCCTGGGTCGTCGTTCTGCTCGTGGGGCGGGGCGATCTGACGAACGACGAGTGGGTTCCACTTCGTGCCGGGCTCATCAGCATGCCGCCGGGGCACCGCGCAGGGCGCTGCGGATCCCGAAGAAGCGGTTGCTTCCTCGTCAGCACCGGCCCGATGAGGGACTCTGCCGTTCCGCCGGGGGGGCCTCACCTGCAAGATCCACCTCGCCGGGGAGGGCGGCCGCCGGCCACTGGCCCTGCTGATCACTCCTGGTCAATGGGGCGACGGCCCCCAGCTCGTCCCGGTGCTGGAACGCATCCAGGTCAAGCGCCCTGGCAGCGGGCGTCCCCGGATGCGACCGGACCACCTCGGCGGTGACAAGGCATACAGTTCCCGCCGCAGTCGCCGCTATCTGCGCAGACGTCAGATCAAGCACACCATTCCCGGGCCGAAGAGCCAGCGAGCCAACCGGGAAGCCCGCAGCAGCAAGGGTGGCCGACCCACCGGCTTTGACATGCCGCTCCACAAGCGCAAGAACGAAGTGGAGCGGGCCATCAGTGCCCTGAAGAAATTCCGGGCTGTGGCCACGAGGTTCGATAAGCGCGCCTACATGTTCCACGGCACTGTCCTCGTCGCCTCGATCCGACTCTGGCTCCGCTCGTGATCCGCGAATGACTAGTCGTCCGAGCCGGTGGTCGAAGGCGGCACCTCGACAACGAAAAACAGGAAGCAGGGTTTGACCGAAAGGTCGTGGAAGCTATCGGGGAAGAGTTCACGGGCGGCCGGGTCGGGCTGCGGCTCGCTGATGTTGGAAAGGCGGAAGCCAGCGGTGGTGAAGGCATCGGTCATCGCGTGCAACGACTTGCGCCAGAACTTCATCGGGACGGTCTGCCCGCCGAACGTCCAGTCGAAGGTATAGCTGGTGGTCGCGAAGTAGTCGGGCCGAGGTTCCTGGATCGTGTAAGCCACAAGCGGGTGGTCCACCGACGCGATCAGCCGCCCGCCGGGCCTGAGCACACGCCGCGACTCCGCCAGTGTCGGCCGCCAGTCCTCCAGGTAGTGCAGGACCAGCGAAGAGACCACGACGTCGAACGTGCCATCGTCGAACGGCAGGTGGTCACGAAGATCGACCTGGTGCACGTCCGCGTCGTCGCCGAGCCGTCGCTTGGCCAGTGACAGCATCCTGGCGCTGGTGTCGATGCCGGTGACGACGGCGCCGCGGTCGCGCAGTGCTGCGGACAGGGGGCCGGAGCCGCAGCCGGCGTCAAGAATCCGGCGGCCGGCCACGTCTCCGGCGAGGTCCAGCATCGCGGGCCGCGCGTAGTACGCATTCACGAGGCTGCACTCAGTCTCCGCCGAGTACGCCTCAGCGAAACTGTCGTAGTCATTCACCTGGGCCAGATCCGCAGACCGGGTGAAACGCTCGGATACATCGGTTAAGCGATCCATCGTCGCAGCCTAGTAGTCACAAGATGCGCCGGACAGGCCCTAGCGATGCGATCAGTCTCGCGGAATCATCACTTGCGTGTAACCGCCGGCTCAAGTCGATCACGCAGCCGCGAACGGGCGTTGCGCGGAGCAGCACGGCATCCCCACCAAGTTGGGCATGCGCGGCGTGCAGCAACCGCATGACGTGTCGCGCGGGGCCGGCGCGGCCCATGAGGACCCTCCAGCCGCAGCCGGCGCGCTCCCACCCCGGCGAGTGAGGCGCCCCTGCCGCAGGTGCGGCCCGCTGGCTATCCGGCGGTGCCCGGTCGCCACAAGACGACCGGCTGACCGTCAACCGCGCTGCCGCGTTGCGCCTCCAGCGCGCTGATCGACTTCGGGGAGATCAGAGGCGAGTTCACGCCTGCGCTCGACGCAAAGACCAGCAGAACGGCTGCGGCCGCACCGGAGACCCCGCTGGCGACCAGCCCGGCCGCAAGGACTGAGCCGCAGAGCACCAGCAGCATCGACAATACCCATGCGCGCAGCATGGAGATCAAGGCTACCGCCGAGTCGAATCCGCCCGAGATGCAGCCGAGCGCAGGTCCTACCGGTGCCTTGCACTCGATACCACCGCCCGGCCCCGTGCCGCCCACCCGACCCCGCAAGGGGTATGACGACAAAACCGATTGCCGAGGCGCGGGGCAGCCCGCACAATCTCCGTCGTGATGCTCCCGTCGTGACCGCCATCGTCCGGACTTCGCCCCGCGTATCGGAGGTCACCGACTTGCATCACGTCATACGTGAATACCGCCCTGATGACGAGACTGCATGGCTGCGCTGCCGGGTGCTCGCCTTCTTGAACACCTCATACTTCGACGACGTCCTGACGGCCAAGCCTGAGGTGCTCGCCCCCGGCTTCGCACTTGTCGCCGTCGCCGAACAGGAAGCCATCGCAGGGATCATTGACGTCAGCGTTGACGAGAACTTGGCGACCGTCGACACCATCGGCGTCCACCCCGACCATCAGCACCAAGGCCTCGGTCGCGCCCTTCTCGCCGAGGCACGCGCCCGTGTCAGCGCGCTGGGTGTGCCTACGCTGGACGCCTGGACAAGGGACGATCCCGCGACGCTGCGCTGGTATCGGGCGATGGGCTTCACCGAAAGCCATCACTACCTACATGTCTACGCCAACTATTACGCCGACGTCGGCGAGCCAGGCCGGGCTGTCAGGGGGCGCCGAGCGGGACTGAGGCCGATGGCCGCCTTCCTCCACGCCAGTCTGGAAGACGAAGAGCTCATGCGTGAGCAGTTCTCCCGCGTGCACGTCTGCCGCCGCTTTTCAAGGAACGTCCGTTGAACACGAGCGTCATCATTGCTAATCAGTCGACGGCGAGACCTGACTCACAGTGCCCCTGGAGCCGATAATTCCGACAAGCTGGACGGCAAGGCGACTTTCGACGGGAGGCCCGTCTCCACAGCCGGCGAGACCATGACGAGTGTCTGGCCAAGGCGCGGAAACCTCGCGCGAAGCGGGCGCGCACGCACGGGCCCTCGCCTTCAGTCGGGGCGGCCGACCTCGACCTGGAGGACGAACTTGCCTTCCTGAGTCCGGGTTCGGACGTCGACCAGCGCGGGTTCGGCGTACCCGGCCACGACGGTGACGGGCCACTGGCAGCCGTTTGCCTCGGTCATGCACGTGGTGGCCACGGCAGGCATCCCGAATGATTCAACGCCTGGCCTCTCCGCGATCCACCTCCTCACCGCTTGCCTGTGGGCGTTGTCCTCGTCGGTGCTTCTGCCGTCGGAGGGTCCTCCCACGTAGGTCACTCGCGCCCGGTCGCCGTCGGTACGGGCCCGGGACTTCACGGTGAAGCCTCGCGGACTGCCCATGCCCTTGGCTGCCTGAAGATTGTCCTGGTAAGTGGCATTACCCCTGTCCCAGGCCCCCGTCGCGTACAGCCCGTACCCGGTCGACGACGCCACAAGGGCCAGCACTGCCGCGCTGATCAACGCGGCCCGACGAGATATCCGTCGGCGGGGCGCGGCAGGCGGCCCCGCAGGGCCCGCGGGCCAAGGCGCCGGCGCCGCGGCGGGCGCGGGCTGCGCGGGCTGCGCGGGCTGCGCGGGCTGCGCGCCGGCCAACCGGTCCAGCTGGGCCTGCAGTTGCGCCACCGTCCAGCGCGTGGCCGGCTCCTTGCTGAGCAGGTTCTCCAGCGTGGGGGTGAGAGGCCCAGCCCGCACGACAGGGGCCGGGTCCTCCGTCGCCACGGCGACCAGCACGGCACTGGGGGACGACCCCGTGAAGGGAGGGTGCCCCTCCACGGCGGTGTAGAGCGTGGCCCCCAGCGACCAGAGGTCGGACTCAGCAGTGGCCGGAAGCCCCCGTACCTGCTCCGGTGCCATGAACGCGGGCGTCCCCATGATCATGCCGGTGGCCGTGAGGGTGGCATCGCCCTCCAGGGCTGCGATCCCGAAGTCGGTCAGGATGGCCCGCCCGTCCTCAAGGAGGATGTTGGCGGGCTTGATGTCCCGATGGGTGATCCCCATCCGGTGCGCGGCGCTCAGCGCGGCGGCCACCTGTCGCCCGATGTCCGCGACGTGCTGCGGGGACAAGGAGCCCCGCTCCCGCAGCAGGTCGTCCAGGGACCCGCCGGTCACCAGCTCCATGACGATCCAGGGCCGTCCGTCCGCACCGGCGATGCGGTCGTGGACGGTCACGATCCCCGGGTGCTTGAGCCGCGCGGCGGCCCGCGCCTCCCGGTCCAGCCGAGCGATCCAGTTGGCGCGTTCCGCGGCGCTCAGATGCTCGGGGAGCCGCAGCTCTTTCACGGCCACGTCCCTGCCCAGCTGCTCGTCGTACGCACGCCATACCGCGCCCATGCCGCCTTGGCCGAGCAGATGGGTCAACCGGTATCTCTGCGCGAGGAGCTGCTCGGAATCGTCGTCCACGGACGGAATATAGCCCGGCCGGCCTTGCGGGGCAGGCTGCCGACCTCTACCGGGCCCGTGGGCCATCCGGCGGCAACACCCGGCCGCGAAGCGGACAGCAGCCGGTCCTCCAGGTGCTCGGGAAGGCCATGATGGAGGTGGCGTCCGCGGGGAGGGGGAACAGGCGTGGCGGAGCGGGGCGTGTCGCGGCGGGAGTTGATTCGGCGTCGGCGGCGTGAGGGGTTCGTGGGCCGGCGCAGCGAGTTGTCGGTCTTCCGGGAGCACATGGAGCGCTCACCGGAGGACGAGGCGGCGGACTTCTTCTTCCATGTGCGCGGGCCGGCGGGCGTGGGCAAGACTACGTTGGTACGGCGATGGGAGGCGATCGCCGGCGAGCACGGTGCGGCGACGGCGTACGTGGGGGATTCGGTGGCCGATGTCGTGGAGACGATGGAAGCCTTCAGCGGCCAGTTGGCGCGCCAGGGGCACGGCTTCAAGGAGTTCGACAAGGCGCTGGCCACCTACCGGCAGCGGCGCCACGAGGCCGAATCCGCGGCCCTCGCCCCGGCGGTCGACGGCGCGCCGGCGCCGGAAGCCGCTCGTGAGCGGCCGGGGCCCTCCCCCGGCAGCATGCTGGCCTCGCAGGTCGGGCTGGCGGGGCTGGGGCTGGTGCCGGGGGCCGGGCCGTTCGTCGGGGCAATGGACCCCACGCAGCTGGCACTCGGCACCGACCGCGTCCGGACCGCGCTCGCGGCCCGTTTCCGCAACCGCGACGACGCACAGCTGGTGGCCTCTCCGCTGGAGGTGCTGACGCCGCTGTTCGTCCGCGCCGTCGGCGAGGCGGCGCAGCGGGCGGGGCGGGTGGTGCTGTTCTTCGACACCTACGAGCGGACGGGCACGTTTCTGGACGTATGGCTGCGGGATGTGCTCATCGAGGGGCGGTACGGGGAGCTGCCCGCCGGTGTGATGGTGGTGACGGCCGGGCAAGGCCGCCTCTCCCCCGCCGTCTGGGCCGATCACCTGGACCTGGTGCACGAACTGGAGCTCCAGGTGTTCACCGAAGCCGAGGCACGGCAGTTGTTGGCCACCCGAAACATTCATGACGAGCAGGTCATCGATGTCATCCTGCACCTGTCCGGGCGGTTGCCGGTGCTCGTGCACCTGCTGGCCGAGTCCCGCCCCGCCGCGCCCGAGGACGTCGGCGATCCCAGCGGCACCGCCGTCGAACGGTTCCTGTGCTGGGAGAACGACCCGGCCCGGCGCGCCGCCGCGCTGGCGTGTGCGCTGCCGTTGGAGCTGGACGAGGACATCTGTCGGCGGTTGACCGGTGAGGAGGGCGGGGCGGAGGTGTTCGGCTGGCTGCGGACGCGGCCGTTCGTCACCGATCAGTCCGGTCGCTGCCGCTACCACGACGTCGTACGCGACGCCATGGTGCGCCTGCGACGCACCCAGTCACCCCAACAGTGGCAGCAGCAGCACACGCTCCTGGCCGACACCTATGCCCAGCGACGCCGGCACGAGGAACAGGGGGAAGAGCGTACGCCGCGGCCCCGGTGGCAGGAGCAGCGGTGGCGGGAGAACCGGCTGCGGGAGACGTACCACCGGTTGTGCGCACATCCGCAGCGCGCCCTGCCCGCCGCCCTCACCGAAACCCTCCACGCCTACGACCACAGCACCGCCGCCCTGCGGCGCTGGGCACAGATCCTGCACCGAGCCGGCCACGACACCGATGCCCCCGCTCCGGCTCGGTACGGGCAGGACTTCCTGGACGCTCTGGACAGCGGGCCCGACGGCCTCATCAGCATGGTCACTCGCTTGCTCGCCAGCGCCGGGCTCGACTCCGACAGCCGTGCTCTGGCCCACGCTCTGCGGGGCCGCGAGCACCGTCATCGCGCTGACTGGGAAGCGGCGCTGGCCGACTACACCACCGCACTGGGCCTCGCCCCGCATCTGGCCGGCGCGCACGTGGGCCGCGCTTGGATTCACACCTGCATGGGCCGCTACGAAGAGGCACTGGCCGGCTTCGCGCACGCCATCCAACTGGAACCCGCGAACGCCGATGCCTATCTGCGCCGCGGTACCACCTGCATATCGCTGCAACGCTATGACGACGCGGTCGCCGACTTCACTCGCGCGATCGAACTCGACCCCGAGCACGTCATCGCCCGTAACAATCGGGGCGGGCTGTATATGCGCATGGGGCGTTACGAGGAAGCCATCGTCGACTACGACCGCATCATCGCCCTCGCACCACGCGATTCCCTGGCGCGTTCTTCCCGCGGGCGAGTACATGCGAGGATGGGGCGCTTCGAAGAGGCTCTCGCGGATCACGCCCACGCCATCGAACTCGACCCGGATTCCTTCCTGGTTTACGTCAACCGTAGCGAGACGTACCGGTACATGGACCGTGGTGAGGAAGCTCTCGCCGATCTCGACCGCGTCATCGAGTTGAGACCGGATTACAACTGGGCGTACGTCAATCGCGGGGAGACTTACCGGCGCCTGGGCCGCTACGCAGAAGCGCTCGCCGATTTCGACCGCGCCATCGAGCGCACCTCCGATTCCTGGGCGAAGGTCCATCGCGGCAGGCTCTACCGCCTTCTCGGCCGGTATGAGGATGCCCTCGCTGATGTGACGCCCCCAACGGGCTGGGCACCGACTGATGCCTGGAGGTGTTACGAGCTCGCCATGGTGCTGCGTTTGCTACAGCGACCGGGGTGGGAAGAGGAACTGCTGCGCTCCGACGCGTTGCACCGCGGCGCCCCCCAGGGCAGTTTCCCCAGTCCCACGGACGCGTCAGCGGGCCTGTTCGTCGTCCAGTGCGCACGCCAGAACTGGGCGAATGCCGAGCAGACGCTGGAGGTCTTGCTCGACAGCGGCCCGGCCGAGGCTCATCTCCGGGAGGCGCTGGGCGATATGGACGAAGCCGTGACGGTCTTCGATCTGCCCGCGGACCCGGTGCGGGCCCTGCGGCGCAGGCTCCGCCAAGCCTTGCCCGCATGACCGCGCGCAGCCCGGGCGGGGTCCGGGCCGGCCGCCCGGCGTGACACGCCGCGCGGGGCTCCGCGCGGCCTCGGCGTCGACACGGCCGAGGCTCGCGTCAACGGATGTCGTGGTCGGGGTGGGCCCGGTCGTACGCGTGTCACGCCTCGGCGATGGCGGCGCGGTGGGCGAGGGACCAGTCGGCGAGGGCCTTGACGAGGTGGGTCAGGCCGGCCCCCGTCTCCGTCAGGCGGTAGTCGACCTGTGCCGGCACGGTCGGATAGACCGTTCGCAGCACGAGACCGTCGCGCTCCAGCCGGCGCATCGTGAGGGTGAGCATGCGCTGGGAGATGTTGTCGATGGCGCGCTGGAGTTCACGGAAGCGGCGCGGCCCGCCGGCCAGTTCGACGATCACGAGCACCGACCACTTGTCACCGATGCGGTCCAGGACGTCGCGGATGCCGCAGTCGGGGTGGTCCTCGCGCCCGCAGGGATCGAGGTCGGCGGGGGTGGTGGTTACCCCGGTGTGCGTGGGTGACATGAAACTGCCTTCTTGTGGCCGGTGGGCGAGTGATCGAGGATCAAGCGTAATTACTGATGCGTACCTCTACGGAAGACAGCGATCGATCATGATTTTGGTGACCGGAGTGAACGGAAACCTCGGCTCGGCCACGCTTGCGGCGCTGCGCGCCGGCGGCGCCGTCGCCATGGGCGGCAGCCGCAAGGCGGCCGAGGGCGTGCGGCGCCTCGACTTCGACGACCATGCGAGCCTCGACCTGGCCGGGGTGTCGACTCTGGTGCTGGTCTCCGCCGGGTACGCCGAGGACGACCAGGTCGTCGAGCGGCACACGGCAGTGCTGGACGCCGCTGTCCGCGATGGCGTCCGCCATGTCGTCTACACGAGCCTGACCACCGCCGGTGATCACCTCGGTTTCGCGCTGGCACACCGTGCGACCGAGCGCCTGGTGCGGGCGAGCGGGCTGCCCTGGACCATCCTGCGCAACGGCCTGTACGCCGAACTGTTCGGCGGCCTGCTGATCTGGACCGATCACGGGCTGGAGTCCCCGTTCGGGGACGGCGCCCTGGCCGCGGTCGCGCGCGAGGACCTGGCCGAGGCCGCGGCGGTGGTGGCGGCGAACCCGGCACGGCACAGCGGGCGTGTCTACGACCTCGTCGGCACACCGATCACGGCGAGGCAGGTGGCCGACGAGCTCGGCGTGGCGCATCGCGCCATCGGCCTGGGCGAGTACCGGCGCAGGCTCCTCGAGGAGACTCCGGGGCTTCTCCCGTTCCAGCCGCCGATGCTCGCCTCGATCGCCACGAGCATCCGACACGGCTTCCTGGACGGTACCGCGCCGGACCTCACCGACCTCCTCGGCCGCGCACCCCGCGATCCACTGGCCGCGGCCGTCGCGGCGGCGTCCGCCGCCCGGCCGGCGGTGAGCGTTTAGTGGAGCGGCGCCGCCGACGCCGACGACCGCGGTGGGGGCGGCGAGTTCTCGTCTCCGGGTGGCGGGTGGGCCGCAGGGGGTGGTGCAGCGTTCCTGTTCAGCCGGGCAGGGGCGTGGGCGGTGTGCGGCAGCGGGCGCGCAGCCGCCGCGTCACCCGGAGCATGAGCGCCGACGCCGCCAGGCAGTGGACGCCCATGGCGGCGATCTGCCCCGGGTAGCTGACGCCGCCGTCGATCAGCAGCCCGCTCAGGCCCGGGCCCACCGCCGCCGCGCAGACCACGACCGCCACGACGACCGCGCGGATGGCGCCGAGGTGCCCGGTGCCGTACACCTCCGGCCAGGTGGCCCCGAACAGGCTGAGCGACAGCCCGTTGGTGACGCCGTAGAGCGCCATGAAGGCGAAGACGCTCCACTGGCCCTCCGCCGTACTGAGCACGAGCAGTCCGCAGCCGAGCGGCAGCAGGAAGTACGGCAGCATGGCCAGCGCGGTGAGCCGGTCGAGGAGCTGGCCGCCGGACAGGTTGCACACCACGGTGGTCGCGGCGTACACGGCGAACGCCGACGCGCTCGTCCCCGGCGACCAGTGCCGCAGCTCCCCCAGGTACGCCTGGTGGAAGAAGACCGTGTTGCCGATCAGCGACGGCGCCGCGACGGCCGGCATCAGCAGATAGAAGTACGGGTCGCGCAGCGCTTCGGCGCGGGTCCAGCTGCGGGTGGTCGTAGCAGCCGCCCAGGCGCCTCCCGCGTCCTCCGCTTCCCCCACTCCCCCCGCGTCCGGCGCCTCGGCGCGCGGTCGACGCTCCCGCGCGAACAGCGCCGGGAAGAGGAAGCCGGCACCGATGAGCACCGCCGCGGCCCCCCACCACGCGGACCGCCAGCCGGCCGCGGCGGTCACCGCGACGGCCAGCACCGGAAGGAGCGCCTCACCCACGTTCAACCCGAGCGTCGCCACCGCCACGGCCCGACCCCGTTGCCGGGTGAACCAGCGCCCCATCAGGGTGAACGCGGTGTGCGTCATCATGCCCTGCCCGAAGAAGCGCAGCAGCACCAGAGCCGCGAGCAGCACCGCCACATGCGGGGACAGGGCCATGGCCGCCGCGCCCAGGGCGAGCAGGGGGACGATGACGCGGACCACCGCCCGCGCGGAGCGGCGGTCGACGACATGGCCCGCCAGAACCAGGGCGAGGGCGCCGGCCAGCGTGGCCACCATGTAGAGGCCGCCGAACGTGCCGTGCGAGAGCCCGTACTCCGTGCGGATGTCCTCGGAGAACAGGGAGACGAAGAAGGTCTGACCGAAGGAGGAGAGGAAGAAGAGCAGGAAGCCGCCGAGCAGCGGGCGTACGTCCTCTCGGGCGAAGCCGCCGCCCGGTGCCGGCGCCACGCGTTTCACGCGGCTGTCAGCGGCGTGCGCGTACGGGCGCCGGGGTGGGTCCGTGCTCCGGCGCGTCCTCGTCCGCGGTGTTCCTGGGGTCCGTGGCCGTGGGCTCCGTGGCCCGGGCCTCCGTGCTCCCGGGGTCCGTGGCCGTGGACTCCGTGGCCCGGGCCTCCGTCTCCCCGGCCTCCGCGGCGGCCGTGGGCTCCGTGTCCCCGGGCTCCGCGTCCCCTGCTGCCAGGGCCACGGCCACGTACGCGGGGAGGTTGAGCGCCCAGCTCACGTCCCGGTGTGCCGCCATCATCTGGAGGTCCCGCCAGTGGCGCGCGAGGGTGCTCTCGTCGTGGTGCGCGGCGGTTCCGGCCAGCTGGACCAGCCGGTGCACGGCGCGCACGCACAGCCGTGCCAGATACGCCCGGTCCCGGCCGATGACCGCGCTCTCCCTGGGGGTCAGGGCCCGCCGGCCGACGCCCGCCGCGTGCAGCGTGCCGCACACGGCGTCGTACAGATGTCGCGCGCAGGCCAGTTCCGCCGCGCTCTCCGCCAGCCCGTCCTGCACCAGCGGCTGGTCCAGTGCCCGCGGCCGGCCCCCGCCGCGCGGTCCGAGCGAGGCGGTGAAACGGTCGAACGCTCCTTCGGTACAGCCCAGCAGGGGCCCGATGACCGTGCTGTTCATGTACTGCAGATAGGGCACGCCGCTGAGATAGTCCGCGGGCCCGTGCCCGCTCGACCAGCGTTCGCCGAAGCACGCGTCGAAGGACGCGACCAGGTCCCGTGCCACAAAGACGCCGTCGACCCGGATGTCCTTGGAGCCGGTGGCGGACATGCCGGAGACGTGCCAGCCGTCCTCCACCCGCACCTGGTCGGCGCGGAGCGGGACGAGGACGCGTTCCGGCGCGCTCGCCGACTCGTACCAGCCGTTGAGAACGATCCAGTGCGCATGGTCGACGGCGGAGCAGAACCGCCACCGCCCCGTCACCTCGAAGCCGCCGGGGACGCGGGAGATCCGTCCGTCGACCGGGGCCGACGCCGTCGAGAAGACCTTCCGTGCCCCGCCGGCGAACAGCAGCTTCGAGACCTCCCGCGGCAGCCGGCCGGCCAGCGCGGCGTGCCCGCCGACGACCCCGATGGTCCATCCGGTGGAGGGGCACGCCCGGGCCGCCCGACGGGCCGCCTCGGCCAGGGTCGGCCAGTTGCTGCCCAGGCCCCCGTGGCAGGCGGGTGCGACCAGGCTCAGCAGCCCGTTGTCGAACAGCTCCTCGACGGTTTCGCGCGGCAGGGTGCGCTCGCGTTCCGCACGGGCGGCCCGCCCCCGCCAGGTGTCCGCCAGCGCCTCGACCCGGGCACAGACCTCGGGGTCCGCGGCGGCCGGCGGGGCGCCCTCGCCGCTCATGCGGTCCCCTCCGGCGCACGGCCGCCGACCCGGCGCGCGACCGGGTCGTCGAACACGAACTCCTCCGGGATGAACGGCGTGCCGGCCAGTTCCAGGAACTCCGCGAGCGATTCGGCGTCGTCCGAGGCCACGAACTCGTAGAAGTTGGTGGCGTGCCAGATCACATGGACGTGGTCGAACCGTTCGGCCAGCGCCGCCACCAGGTCGTCGAACTCGACCTGCCCGTCGGTCATGCGCAGCAGCATCTGCCGACGCTTGCGCTCGATCTCCTCCGGGGTGAAGTAGGCCGCCTTGTGCACCTCGTCCTTGGCCCGCTCCCGGCGCAGGTACTCCTGGGGGTCGGGGTGGTCGAGCTTCTCCAGGAAGAACGCGAGCCCGCCCGGTCGCAGTACGTCGGTGACGTGCGCGATCTGGGCGGCGCGCTCCTTGCCGTAGAACTGGAAGGCGGCCGTCTCGTAGAGGAAGTCGACGCCGTCCCGGAACGGCGCGTACTCGTCCCGCTCGCGCAGCGTGCGGCGCGTCAGGTGGAAGAGCGACTCGGGGAAGTAGCGCGACAGGTCCGGGTCGGCGTAGCGGTGGAACCACGGCTCGTTGGCCCTGTTCGGGGAGCTGGTCAGCGTCTTGATCCGGCCCTGGGAGAAGGCGGCCAGTGTCCGTCCGTTGGTGCCGTCGAACGCGTCGGCCTCGTAGAAGGTGAAGTCCCGCGGCTTTGCCGCCGCGTTCTTGCGCTCGACCAGCCGGGACAGCGCGACTCCCACGCGCGACATCTCCTCCAGGATTCCCGGCACGCTCGCCAGGAAGTGCAGGAAGAGGGGGCCCGAGCGCTCGACCATCGCGTCCTGGTAGTCGAGGAGCCGCCGGTCGTGGATCTGGGCCCGGATCGTGGAGCGGACCGGTGCCCGGGGCACCTGGTCGCGGCCCGTCGCGATGGCGTCGAACCGGTCCGCGAGCCCGATCATGGACGAGGCCGTCACGTACGCCGGTGTTCCGGCGGGTGGTGTGCGCTCCGGCGCGGGGGTGTTTTCCGGCTCCGTGGTGTGCCCGGGTTCCGTGGCGTCTTTCGGCCCCGTGGCGTCCTCGGGCTCCGTGGCGTCTTTCGGCTCCGTGGTGTCCCCGGGCTCCATGGCGTCTTTCGGCCCCGTGGCGTCCTCGGGTGTCATCGTCGCCCTCTCCCCTCCGTGCCGTCGGCCATGAGATGTGGGTCCCGTGCCAGCGCGTGGCGGAGCGCGAGCCGGTCGGTCTTGCCCGACGCGGTCCTCGGCAGCTCCGCGTAGAAGGCGACCGCGGCCGGCACCATGTGCCAGTCCAGCCGCTCGGCGCAGAAGTCACGCAGTTCCTCCGCCCTGGCCGCGGCCCCGGCGCGCAGGACGACGCAGGCGGCGGGTACGTTGCCCGCCCGCTCGTCCGGCACCGGCACCACGGCGGCGTCGGCCACGTCCGGATGTCCGCGCAGCAGTGCCTCGATCTCGTGCGGGTCCACCTGGAGCAGCGTCCGGCTGAAGGCGTCGTCCTTGCGGCCTCTCCAGTACAGGTGACCGTCCCGGTCGCGCGTGAAGAGGTCGCCGGTGAGAAACGTCCGGCCGCCGGAGGCGTCGGTGCGCAGGACCCGGGCGGTCAGCTCGGGCCGGCGCCAGTAGCCCTGCATGACCAGGTCGCCGGAGACCGCGAGTTCCCCGACAGTGTCCGGTTCCGTGACCGGGGCTCCCGTGTCGTCGACGAGCGTCACCCGCACGCCGGGGATGGGCCTGCCGACCGACCCGGGGCGCCGGTCGATCTCCTCCGGCGGCAGCCCGCAGACCCGCTTGCACTCGGTGAGGCCGTACATGGAGTGGATGCGCAGTGCCGGAAAGGCGCCGCGCAGCGCGGCGATGTGCCCGGGTGGGAGCCACTGCCCGGTGCTGCACAGGTACCGGACGGACGGCATCGCGTGCCGTCCGAGGTCCTCTGCCGCGCACAGCCGGGTCAGCAGCGAGGGGAAGGCGTGCACGGCGGTGACGCCGTCGCGGTTGATGGTCTCGATGATCTGCTCCGGGCGGTCCGGCAGGCGCCGGTGGAGCACTGCCCGGCCGCCGAAGGCCAGCGGCATCATGATGTTGTAGAAGCCGAAGTCCGCGCCGATCGGGGTGAAGCTCAGCACCGCGTCGTCGGGAGTGTTCTCGAAGTACCCCGTGACCGCGGTGAAGGCGGCGGACATGTTGGCGTGGCTGATCGCCACGCCCTTGGGGTCGGCGGTGGAGCCGGTGGTGTAGAACAGGGCGGCCAGCGGGCCTTCGAGGGGGATGTCCGGGCCCCTCCTGGGGCGCCTCAGCGGGCGCGGTCGGCGCTGCGGTGCACCGCCACCGCCGCTCCCACCGCCCAGTGGAATCACCGCCTCCAGGTCGGTGTCGCCGAAGAGGTCGCCCAGGTCCTCGGCCCGGTCGGTGACCAGGACGGCGGCGTCGGCGTCGTCGATCTGGTGCACGAGTTTGGCGCGGGCGAACGTCTGGTGCGTGGTGGTGACGCAGCACCCCGCCTTGAGGATGCCGAGGACCGCCGCCACCGCGTCCACCGAGATCTCGGCGTGCACCATCACGCGGTCGCCGGGCCGGGCGCCGAGGAGCGGCAGCGCCGCCGCGTAGTGGTCGGCCAGCGCGTTCAGCCTGCCGTACGAGGTGTCCACCCCGTCCAGCGTGAGCGCGGCCCGCCCGGGGCGCTCCGCGGCGTGCCGGGCGAACAGCACGTGCAGGGGGGTACGGGGGCTGGCGGCGGGTCCGCGTGACATCAGTAGGACGATGCTTCGACGAGGTCCAGGGTATGGCGTTCGGTGCCCTGCAGAGGGGGGTTGAAGACGCTGAGCAGCGTCAGGTCACTGCCCGGGTCGGCGCGCAGGCAGTGCCGGTCGTGCTTGTCGAGCGCGTACAGGGTGCCGGGGGTGATGCGGTGCACGGCCCCCGAGGGCTCCTCGATCTGCCCGGTGCCGGAGAGGCAGTAGCAGGCTTCGAGATGCGAGCGGTATTCGAGGTGGGAGAAGGTGCCGGCACGTACGACGGTGTGGCACACGGTGAATCCCATGTTGTCCGCGGCGGTGAGCAGCCGGAGGCTGATGCCGTTCCCCCACTCGACCTCGTACTTCGATCCGGCTAATTCCGCCAGAGATCGGATCAGCATCGGAGCACTCCAGGGTGGTGATCGCACGAACATGTGGGGCCGTGTGGGGAGTGGTGCCGAATTACGCGGCCGGACATCGCGAAGGCGAGGTGTCCGACGAAGAGGTTCACGTACGTGGCTGAAGCCGTTCGCGTCGGCGAGCGATCACGCCGAGGCGTCCAGTGAGTTGTCGGGACGCTACCCCATCGCGTGTTCGATCGGCAAGGCTCTCCGCGCCCGCTTCCCCCTTCCACAGGAGCGGATGGCCGCCGTCGATCGCTGGACACTGGGCGCACACCGGCGACCCCACGCGCCGGTCAGGAGCGGAAGTCGTCGGCGTGATCCCGTGCCCACTGCGCGAAGCTGCGGGCGGGCCGTCCGGTGACGGCCTCGGCCGTCGGCATGGGGCCGAGGGGCGAGGGATCGAACGCCTCGACCTCCGACGGGGCCGGCTCATTGCCACCGTAGTCCTCGAACCCGAGGAGGAAGTCGGCGTTCTCCGCCGCGAAGCCCCCCTGCGCGAGATAGATTTCGCGGGCCTCCTGCGCCGTCACCACCTCGAAGCGGATCTCCTCCCCCATCGCCTCGGCGATGAGCTCCACCTGGCGCCGACGTGTGAGGAGTTCGTGCCCGTCGAGGGTGTACGCCTGACCCGCGTGGCCCTTCTCGGTCAGGGCGAGGACGGCCACGTCGGCGATGTCCTGCTCATGCACCGGGAACCACGCGGCGTCCGGGGCCGGGTCGCGCACCACGCGCTCCGCGCGGATGGACGGCCCCCACAGGGCCAGCTTGTTCATGGCGAACTCGCCGGGGCGCACATGCGTCCACTGAAGCCCCGAAGCCTCGACCGCCCGCTCCACCGGCAGATGGAAGTCGGTGTCGAAGCCGGTGGTGACCGCGCCGGAGGAGAGCACCACGATGCGGTGCGCGCCCGCCGTCTTCGCCATACCGACCACCTCCTCGGCGGTCGACGCCACCGGGAAGAGGAAGAGCGCGTCGACGCCCTCCAGGGCGTCCTTCAGCGTCTCCGGGCGGGTGAGATCACCCTCGTGGACCCGGACCCCCGCGGGGAACGCCCCGGCCCGCGCCCTGCGGGGCAGGGCCCGCACGTCGTGTCCCAGCTCCACGAGTCGACGCACGACGTTCCGCCCGACATTGCCGGTCGCCCCCGTCACCAGAATGGTCATGAATCACCTTTCGTCTCGTCACGTCCGTCAGGGTGTCGTGCGGGACCCGATGCCGTTCTCCAGCGCACCACTGGCGGGGCGTCGCCGCTGGACGAGTTCGTCCCGAAAGGCGCGCGCAGGATGCTGGCCGCCGCGCTGGAGGCCGAGGTCAACTCGTACGTAACCTAGTTAGTCGACCAGCGGGACGAGAGCGGCCGGGCCGGTGCGGTAAACGCTGCTGTCGACTCTGTGCCACGTGCGGGAGACGGAGATCACCGACTCGCTGGTGGAGTTGTTCATCCAGCTCGTGCAGAAGATAGAAGATCCCGCTGGCCGGGGTGGTGCGCGAGGAGTGGCGCAAGGCGGTCGTGGACGAGCGTGCTCGTGGCGCTGTGGGACGCCCTGCGGCGCCGGTAGATCTGGGTGCCGGTGGCGGACCGATGGCGGAAGCCGGAGGACGATCTACCGCCGGACTTCGAGGACAACCGCGATGTGCACTACGACGCGATCCGCCAGCCGCAGGGCCCGGAGAAGTTCATCGAGACCCTCCAGAAGCGGCTGCGCGAGGCTCTGACCCGCTTCGACACGGCGCTGGCGCTGGGGGCCACGGGCGGGGTGGACATCGTCAAGCGGCACGGCGAGCTGTGGATCAAGGTTTCGCCGCTGGGCAAGCAGGAGGAGCCTTCGAGCCTGGTCGCGCTGAAGGCGGAGAGCGAGCGCCGCTGGGGCACCATCGACCTGATCGACATCCTCAAGGAGGCCGAGTTCGCCTCGGTCGCCACCAGGGAGGCGGTACCGAAAGCGGAGTTGCGGCGCCGGCTGCTGCTGGTGCTGTTCGTCCTGCTCGGCCCCCGAGGTCGCCGCGATGATCGAGGGCGTGCTGCGGCACTGCACGGACGTGGAGATCGACCAGCAGTACACCGACACGCACGGCGCCTCCATCGTCGGGTTCGCCTTCGCCCACATGCTCGGCTTCAACCTGCTGCCCCGGCTGAAGAACGTCGGCTCGGCACGCCTGTACCGGCCAGCAGCCGGGGAGGGCGAGACGTGGCCGGACCTGGCACCGGTGCTGTCGACCAAGACGATCGACTGGGACCTGATCCGTCAGCAGTACGACTTACGCAAGGACGGCGACCCGACCGGCTCCGACAAGGAGTCCCAGGAGGTCTCGATGCTCGCCCTGCACCTCCTCCAGTCCGCGCTGGTGCACGTCAACACCCTGCTCCCCCAGGACATCCTGAGCGAGGAGAAGTGGCAGAAGCGGCTTACCGACGCCGACCGGCAGGCCCTGTCCCCACTGTTCTGGACCCACGTGAACCCCTACGGCCGGTTCGAACTGGACATGCACAGGCACCTTGCCCTGAGCCTCGTGCCTGCGTCGGCCAGCGTGCCTGGCCCGCGCACTTCCCCGACGGCCGCTGCCGTTCCTCAGGGCTGAACAGGTACGCGTCACGGCCGAGCTTCCTGAGCACACGTCGGCATGGTTGGCTTCAGCGAAGATGACGGCAACAGAGGGGAAAGCCGTGTCCGACGAGGTGACGTGCTGGCTGGCTCAGACCGCTTTGCCGTTGAACTTCCTCACTGCGGGCGAGTCAACTGCTGATCTCCAACCACTGAAGAAAGTTCTCGACGGCGTGCGGATCGTGGGGCTGGGGGAGGCCACCCACGGGACGCGCGAGTTCTTCCAGCTCAAGCATCGCCTGCTGGAGTTCCTGGTGACAGAGCTGGGATTTTCGGCCCTGGCCATGGAGGCCAGTGCGTCGGCCGCCCCAGATGTCGACGCCTATGTCCGCCACGGCGTCGGTGATGCCGCGCAGGTGCTTGACGGGCTGGGGTTCTGGACATGGCGGACTCACGAGGTGCTCGCCATGATCGAGTGGATGCGCGACTACAACCGAGGGCGACAAGAGGACCGGAAGGTTCGTTTCATCGGCATCGACCCACAGCAGTGCAGCAGCTCTCTGGCCGTGATCGATTCCTTCCTCCACAGGACAGCACCCGACCGCGCAACCGGACTTCTCTCCCCGCTCCGCGTGCTCGCCACGGCCTACCCAGGATCGCGACCCGATCCTCAGCGGCGCCTGGTCCTCGATGCCGAGGAGGTGCTGGCGTACCTCCGTAAACTCGGCCCCGACGCAGCCGACGCGCTTCGGCATGCCCAGGTGCTGGTCCGGGCCGCCGACCTGGTGACGCGCGCCAGACACCATGCGGACCCGGAACAGACCGTCTTTGCCGCACGCGACCGCTACATGGCAGACGCTGTGGGGACAATCCTCGAAGATCCGTCTGCCAAGGTCGCCCTCTGGGCGCACAACGGGCACATCACCAAGAGCCGTCACGGTGGCGCGGTACCTGCGCTAGGACAACACCTTCACTCACGGTACGGCGACGCCTACTACGCACTCGGCCTGCTGTTCGGCAGCGGCGCTTTTCGCGCCCGGCGGATATGGCCCGGCCCATGGTCCCGTCCCCGATCAAGCGCTGCCGTCACCAACCGGATCGGCCCTGCCCGCCCCGGCACCATTGAGGCCCAGCTGGCTACCGCCAACCCCGGCAACCATCTCGTGGACCTGCGCAGCGCAGTCGACGCGCCGCGGGCCGTACAGGCGTGGCTCAACGGCCGGCACGGCACGCGGACCTTCGGCGCCATGGTGCCGCGCTGGACCTACCGCTTCAATCTGAGCCCTTCCTCCTTGGCGGAGGAGTACGACGGACTGGCCTACATCGCGGTCTCGTCCGGATCACGGCCTCTCCGAATTTCATAAACGGTCCTTTGCGCGAGCAAGACCAAGAACGAGCCGCCGGAGCCCCGCCGCACCCGGATTCACTCTCAGAAACCGTTCTCACTCAAAAGCGGGGCGGACCCCCTCTGAGACTTGCATTGCGCGAACATCCGGGCCCATGACGAGCCCTCAGCAGCCCTCCCCCACCGACTGGTCGGACGCCGACGATGTCGAGGCGCGCCCGTCCGAAGTGTGACGCTCAGCCCGGCTCGCCGTGCCGCTCGCTCCACACCGTGCTGCGGCGCCGCGCGGGCGGCGAGTCCGTCGAGCAGGTCCAGCGCGACCTGATCATCGCACCGGCAAGCGAAAGGGGCAGAGCCCCTCGGTGGCCAGCATCTACCGGACGCTCGCCGAGCACGCCAAGCGTGAGACGTACCCAGAAGCCGTCGAGCAGGCTCACGCCGACTTCGCTACCCTCGCCGGCCCCGAAGTTCCAGAACCCCGTACGGAAACCAAGGCCCCAACGACACCCTGAGTTACTTGTCACTTCGTGGCAGCTTCGGGAGAACAGGGCCGTGGAGGCCGTCAAGCTGTTCGCCAGGCGTACGGGGCGAAGTTCCCCAAGGCCGTCGCGAAGATCACCGACGATCAGGACGAGCTGCTGGCGTTCTACGACTTCCCGGCCGAGCAGTGGATGCACCCGCGGACCACCCAACCCCATCGAGTCGACCTTCGCCACTGTCCGTCTGCGGACCAGGGTCACCAAAGGGTGAAGGCACCCCACCTTGTCGCCCGTCCGGGCCGGTACCTGCTTCGAACGTGGCCGGCTCGTCGAACGCCCGGCAACCCTCGCAGCATGAACAACCTCGACTGATCGCCAGGGACTGTCCGACACTTGCTCCCTGCCGGCTTCCTCAACAGACAGGTGAGCAACCGTGGGCGTATCGCACCCGCTCCTGACGTTCTTCCTGACCGCCGCCGACGGTTGCTTCCCGCCGGTCGACGGCCGGGTGACGGTGCTGCCGCCCCTGCCTGGGGGACTCGAGTGCTCGGTCGCCTTCACCGGCCACGCCGTCGTCGCCACCGCCATGACCAGCCAGGCCGTACATACCCTGGGACCAGATGGCTTCGGTGCGTCGCTCTCCCCCGACTTCCTGCGTCACCTGGCCGGCCCGAAGGGCTGGATCGGCGTCACCGACGCGACACTCACGGCTCGCGGCACGGGCGGCCCGCCACACCTGGCAGAGCTGACCGATGCAGATGATCACTCACGCGTCCGCCATGCCCGGGAGCTGCGGACGAACGTCAAGGTCTACGGAGACGAACGCGGCCTCGTCACCCTGGCCGACGGCCTCGCCGGGCGGCGCGAGCTGAGCATCGAACTCCACAACATCCAGGACGGCAGCCAAGGACACGGGCGGTCGCTCCTCACCGACGCCCTTTCCCTGGTTCCGGAAGCCGACCCGGTCTTCGCCGCCGTTTCCCCCGGCAACGCCCGCTCCCTACGCGCCTTCCTCGCCTGCGGCTTCACACCCATAGGCAGCGAGGTCCTACTGCGTCCCGGACGGGGATAGCCAGGCGCGCTGCCACGAACAGAACCCAACCGCTCGCCTGAGCCAACAATCCACAAATACAGACAATTACTCGCAGGGTTCTTGCCGTGGGTAATGCTCCACAGGCGAGGTCGCACGACGGGCTGCCGCTGACCATCAGGCCAAACTGCGAATGACATGGCACGGCCGGGGCAGCGTGCGTTCACGCGCCCCGGCCGGCTCCGCCCGACTGCGATCAGCGCTGGCGCGCGACTCGTCCGGACACACCCACGGTCACGGCGCGGACGACGATCCCGGGAACCGTAGCGGCGGTCCATTCCGTGCCCATTTCCGGTGACCGATCGACGGGATCGGTGACCGGCAGCAGACCCGGGCTGACTTCGACCAGTAGGTCATTTGCGAACTCGGCAGCAAGGCTCACGTCATTTCTCCATTTCTCCTGTCGGGATACATGGCAGGTTCTCCCTGCGGGGCGAACGGACGACCGTTCGACTGAAAGCCACCTGCTCAAGCGATGAGAAGCGCGTTTGAGCAGGTGGTTCTCGATCGAGTCGACTCACCGCTTGCGGGCACGAACCGCCGTGGCGGGTAGCGCTCACGGCACTGCCCCCAGGGCACAGCGGCCGCTGCCCGATATCTGTGGACGCATCACGAGATCTTCCTTTTCCTGTTGGGGGACAGGTCAGGTGGTGTTCGTATGCCGTGGTGGCGGCGGAGCGCGGACAAAGCCGCGAGGTAACCGCACATCCCGTGGACGGACGGGCCTGGCGGGGTGGCCGCCGAGCACAGGTACACGCCGGGCAGCGGTGTGGCATACGGGTCCCAGCGTGCCGTTGGCCTGGCCAGTGACTGGCGCAGGGTCACAGCACCGGTCGAGATGTCCCCGCCGACGTAGTTGGGGTTGTACGCCTCGTATTCGGCCGCCGGCACGCCACGCGCCGCGATGACCGTGTCAGCGAAGCCAGGCGCGTACCGCTCGATGCGGCGGGTGATCAGCGGCACCGGATCGCGACCATCGCCGTTCGGTACGTGTGCGTAGGCCCATACCGGGCGGCGTCCGCCCACGGCGCGGCCGGGGTCGGTCACGGCGGGGTCGACCAGGAGAACAAACGGCTCCTCGGCGGCCTCGCCCCGGACGGCCGCGTTCTCCGTCGCGAACGTCGCGGCGCGTGTGCCTCCCAGGTGCACTGTCCCACCCCGCCCCACCTCCGGGTCGGCCCAGAGGATGGGCTCGCTGACCAGGAAGTCGGCCTTCGCGGCGCCTGGGCCATAGTGAAAGCGATCCAGCGCCCGGCGGTAGCGCGGTGGCAACCGGTCGCCGGCCAGCGCGAGGAGGCCGCGCGGTGAGGTGTCCAGCATGATCACCCGGGCGTCGAGCTCGGCCAGGTCGGTGACCCGGTGGCCGGTGTGCAGCATGCCGCCGTGAGCCCGCAGGTCCTCGGCCAGGGCCTCAGCAATGCGGACACTGCCGCCCTGGGGCAGCGGCCAGCTGGTCGAGTGTGCCAGGTGCCCGAGAAGCAGTCCGATGGCGCCGGCGGCCAAGCTGGGCAGCCGTCCCATCGCGTGCGCCGCGACCCCTGTGAGCAGTGCGCGGGCAGCTTCGGTGCGCAGCCCGTTGGCCCGCAGGAGATGTCCGAGCACACGTGGGCCTAGCAGCAGCGGGGCTGCGACGTCGTGCGGCAGGGTCCGCTGGCCGGACAGAGGGGCGCTTCTTCGCGCTGGCCGCCCCCTTCGCGCTGGCGGCGGGCGCGGTGGACAGCGGGCTGCACCTGACGCGCTGGTACGCCGGGCTCGTCCTCTCGCCGGCCCCGGTGGGGGTCCAGCTCTCCGCCATGGACGCCGGCTCGGCTCTGTCCTTGCTCCTCTCCACACTGGTGTGCGTCGGTGCGGTCATCGCCTTGACCGGCCGATGGGCGCTGGGCGCGGGTGCGGCCGTGTGCGGGCTGCTGGGGACGGCCGTGCAGGGGGCCGTCGCCGCCCCCATGTCGGGTGAGGGGGCGGTCGCTCCTGTCGTGGCGGCGCTGCTGACCGCCGCCGTGGTGCTCGCCTGCCCTCCGGACCGGCGCGGTGACAGGCGACTGTCGGTGGCGGCCGGCACCATGGCGCTGGTGGCGTGGTTCCCCGTTGTCGTCGTGGACACGAGGGCCTTCGGCGTGAGCACGGATTACGGAGCCTGGCCGATGTTGGTCCTCGCCTGCACGGGGGCCGCGCTCGCCCTGCGCGCACGGTCCTCGGGCCTGCGGAAGCTCGGCGCGATGGCCGTGGCCTCGCCTCCCCTGGTCGCCTACGCCTACACGGACGCCTGGGGCGATCCGTGGCCCGTCCTCGGCATCCTTCTCCTGCTGCCGCTCGTGGCCGCGCTCACCGTGGTCGTTCATGCGGTGCGCCACCGGATCTGACCAGGCGGCGCGCCACCCACTTTGAACGGGCCTTTCGTCCAGCCGGCCGCCCTCATCGGGCGTCACCCACATGCAGCCGCTGCGCGCCCCGGCCCGGGGGCTTGTCGGTCGCCCGACTGCTGCAGTACGCGAGCACCGCCTTCGGGCTGGTGGCCATCGGCCGGCATCTGTGGCGCCGTCGCGAGCGACTGCGGACCGGGGGTGGCACCGGCGGCCGTCTGGGGCCTGTCCTGCGGTGGAGCGTGGTGACGGTGCTGGTCGTGACCCCCGTACTCGGCGGCGTCGTCAACGCCCGGGAGGACTTCCACGCCTACCGCTCTGTGACGGACGTGGACTACACCCACCCGACCACCGTCGACCTGGGCGGCGGCGCGAGCGAGCCACGTACCCCTCCAGGACGGTCCCGGCCCCGTGGGGCACCCTCGCCGAGGGCGTACTGACCGGCGCGGCCAAGAGGGCGGGCGCCTCCTTCGCGGTCGCGCTGCTGCTGTACGCCGCCGCGTGGCAGTTCGCCACTCTCGCTCGTCGGCGGACGACGGCGGCCGGCCCCCACTCTTCGCCTCACCCGATTCGCGAGGGGAAGTAACACGGCGGGAGTGAACGGGTTTCGCACCGCGGGACCGACTTGCCCGGGATGGACGTCTCAGGCGGATGCGGGCCGTAATTCGCTGGGCGCCGCCGCGGGTATGACATAGCGTCACCGGCGATGAATCCTGACGAAATCACCGGTGCGGTGCGGGCTGGCAAGTCGTTGGCCGCGGCCGGCTTGCGGGGAGTCGAGCTCGCGGGTACCGACCTGCGGGGGGCCGCGCTGGCCAGGGCCGACCTGCGCCATGCGAGGCTGAGGGGAACCGACCTGCGAGGAGCGGATCTGCGGGGAGCGGACCTGACGGACGCCGACCTGGAAGAGGCCGATGTTTCCGGGGCCAACCTGGAGGACGCCGATTTGAGCGAGGCGGCGCTGTTCGACGCCAGGCTCGTGGGGGCGAATCTCGACAGGGTGGAAACCTATTTCACCCATGGCACGGGTGCCGATTTCACACGGGCCTCTCTCCGCCACGCACTTCTGTCGTTGAGCTGGTTCCCCGAGGCCACGTTCGCAGGGGCGGACCTGCGAAAGGCCCACATCCGGTCGTCGGACTTCTGCCGAGCCGATTTCACCGCCGCGGACCTGAGAGGTGCTCACGTCGAGGCCCGGCTGATCGCCGCGGAATGCGCGCTCGACCGCGCCACATGGTCCCGCGACACCGGCTGGTGGCCCAAGGCCGAAGCGCGGGAACTCGCAGCGCACACCGAGGAGATCGGCCCGGGAGAATTCCGCTTTCGGCCCGCCTGAGGCGGCGGTCGGGAAACGGCAGGGGATGGCGGAGGCGCCCGGGCACCCTGGCTCCGATGCCGCCGGCCGCACCCGCCAGAAGCGCCAGGCGCTCTCGTCCGGCTCGGACGAAGGCGCCACACACGCCCCAACACCCACCGCACCCTCGGAGGCCGCATGGACCGTCTGTTACTCGTCCCACCCGCCCTGATCATCGTCCTCTGCCTCGGCACGGCGGCCCGGGCAGTGCTCAAGCAGCGACGTCTGCGGGCGGCCTGGGACGGCGGGGTCACGACCGTGGGGCGCTGCGTGGGCGCGTATGTCGTCGCCCGTCGCCGGCACGGCCACGGGCGGCGCACCACGCGTCGCCATGTCTACGAGTTCCTCGACTCCCGGGGCGAGAGGTCGCGGTTTGAGGAGATCGGCGGTGCGCCGACGGTCGTGGCCGGCGACACCGTCACCATCCGCCACCCCGTCGGCCGCCCCGACCGCGCGAGCGCTCTTCCCCCAGGCCGCGGGCGGGCCCGGGCCGGGACGGCGGTGATCCTGACCTTGTGCGGCCTGATGGCAGCCGCGTGCGCGGCCTTCATGGTGCTGTACGAGAACGGGCTCCGCGACTCCGGCCACGACAGGGCGCCCGCCGAGAGCCCCGGACTGGCCGGCAAGGTTTCCCTCAGCGCGCTGAACCGGCCCGTACGACGTCCGCACAGCCCGTCGGCGCCGCACCCGGGGTTGCCCGGACCGTCTCAGGTGAGGCCGGCCAGTTCGGCGATCGTCCCGCCGAGCACCCGGTCACGTACTTCGCCGGGGCGCGTGACCCGCTCCACCAGCGCCCGGGCGAGGACCGGGTCCCCGTACGGGGCGTCCGAGCCGAACAGGGTGCGGTCCGGGATCTCCTTGATGGCCAGCCGGACCGCGAAGACGATATTGGCCGTGGACAGCTCCAGGTACATGTTCGGGGTGTCCCGTACCAGTTCCACGGCCTCCATCCAGTTCAGCCCTCCCAGCTGGCTGACCACCAGCGGAACCCTCGGATAGCGGCCCGCGAGCGCCGACAGGGTCACCAGGTCCGCCGCCGTCGTCGGAGCGAACCCGTGCACGACCACGGGCAGGCCACCGTGGTCGGCCGCCGCCCGGAGCACCGGTTCGATCATCCCCGCCCGTCCCGGCGGCGGCGTCAGCTCGCCGATCCCGTGCAACCCGCGCCCGACGACCTCGCGCTCCACGGTCGCGGCGATCTCCTCCGGCGCCAGGTCCAGCGGTACGGACAGGAAGCCGATGAACCGCTCCGGCCGCGCCGCGAGCGCCGCGTCCAACTCCCGCCACGCGCCGCGATACCCCTCGACCGTGGCGGGCCGGCCCCCGACGGCCTCCTCCAGGATCGCCATCTCCCGGCGCAGCGAGGCGAGGTCACCGGCTCGCTCCGGGTGCGGGCGGGTGGCGAACAGCACGGTGCGGTCCACCCCGGCCTCGTCCAGGAGCGCCACGTGTGCCTCGACGGGGTCGTGGACGTGGCTGTGCGCATCGATGATCAATGAGGTTCACTCCCTGCTTGCCTGCTTGACGGTCGGCCCGGAATGCGGCCGACCCGCCCACTGTTGCTCCCTGACACCGTGGGAAGGTCAAGTCGGAAGGAGCCGGTCGGTGCTGATCGGAGAGCTCTCGCGTCGTGTCGGCGTCAGCGAGCGCCTGCTGCGCTACTACGAGCGGATGGAGCTGATCCAGTCGGAGCGCCGGGCCAATGGCTATCGGGAGTACGACGACCGGACGGTGGAGACCGTGCGGCGCGTCCGCGCCCTGCTGGCCGCCGGCCTGCCCACGCGCGTCATCCGCCAGATCCTGCCCTGCACCTTCGACGAGGCGAGGCTGCGCCCCTGTCCCGGCGTTCTCACCAGCCTCCGCGACCAGCTGAACGTCCTCGACGAGCGGGCCGCCGAGCTGGAGGCCGCGCGCCGCCTTCTGCGCCGGACGATCGCCGCCACGGAGAAGGCGGCGGCGAACGCGGCAGCGCCCGCCGACTGACGCAGCAGCACGCAAGGTGATGCCGGCCGTGAGCCGGACCCGGCCGCCGGCGCCCGTCGGCGCGGCCACGGCTCGTACGGCGGTCTTCGGTCGACGCGGTTACGCGTCGCGGTCGTCGCGGTGGTCGCGGTGGTCGCGGAACCACCGCGCCACCTCGTCGGCGTGGGTGTCCGGCGGGAAGACCGGGTAGAAGACGTGCTCGATGGTGGCGCCGCGCAGTACGAGGGTCAGCCGCCGGTAGAGCGTTTGGCCGTCCGCCTCGAACGTGGGGAGCGTCAGGGCGTCGGCGAGCGTGAGTCCGGGGTCGGAAAGCATGGGGTAGGGCAGGTGCAGGCGGTCCACGAGCGCCTGCTGGTAGTCGGCCCGGTCCGAGGACAGGGCGAGGACGCGGTCGACGCCTTCGGCTCGTAGGGCGTCCAGGTTGTCGCGGAAGTTGCACGCCTCCTGGCTGCAGCCGCGGGCGCCGGGGATCTCGTTCCAGCCCTCCGGGATGTCGGCGGCCGGGTCCCCGGTGAGGGGGTAGAGGAAGAGCACCCAGCGGCCTTCGGAGACCGCGTCCAGGCGTATGGCGCTGCCGTCCGTGCCGGTGAACGACAGGGCGGGGAGCGTACGGCCCGGGAGGTGGGCGGCGGCGCCGTCGTCCACGGGGGCCGGGAGGCCGGAGGGCAGGGGGTCGGCCTTGGGCAGCATGGTGTCGGGCTCCTTCGCTGGTTCGGTGACCGTTGATGCGGTCGCCGATGTCTCGGAGGTAGAGGGAAAACCTCGCCGGGGCGCCGCGTCCCGGCGGCGGATCAGCTGGTTCCGGCTGTGGGTCAGCCGGTTGATGAGGAGGTCGAGCGCCTCGATCTTCTGCTGGTAGGCGGCCAGGGACTCCACGCAGTGGTCGCCTTCCTCGTGGCCCGCACGCAGGCAGGCGAGAAACGGCCTGGTCTCCGCGGGAGTGAGGCCGAGCGCCCCGAGGCCGCGGATCTCCTCCGCCAGCCGGACGTCCTCCGCGGTGTAGTCGCGGTAGCCGTTGGCCGTACGGCCGGGGCTGAGCAGACCGCACTCCTCGTAGTAGCGCAGCGCCTTGATCGTCACGCCGGCGGCCGCGGCCGCCTCACCAGCACGCATGTGCACCTCCTCGTCGACCGGAACGCTAAACCCGGACCTTGGGGGACGGGTCAAGCGGGCCCGCCGGATCAGGAGCGCTCCTCAGGGGCCGGTGGGGCTCCCTGCCCACACCCTGGGGGTTCGCCCCGACCAGGGACTTGCCTGTTCGAGTTGTCCGGCGAGGCGGAACAGGCGGCCTTCGAGTCCGTAACCGGCGGCGAACTGCATGCCGATCGGGAGCCCCGTCTCGGCGTCGGCCGTCATGGGCACGGACATGGCGGGCACGCCCGCCACGTTGAACGCCATGGTGAACGGTGAGCGGTCGTTGATGCAGTCGATCCAGCCGAGGCCGTCCAGCGCCTCCGCGCCCTCGTCATAGGCGCCCAGGGGCACGGGCAGTTCCGGCAGAGTCGGGGTGAGCAGCATGTCGTGGGCGTCGAAGTACCGTGCCAGGCTTCGAGCGACCCGGTTCCGGATCGTGAGAGCGGCGACGAACTGGGGGCCGCTGACCCGCTGTCCGTAGTGGTAGCCGGCAAGAGTGAGCGGCTCGAGGGTCGAGGAGTCGACGGGCCGGTCGAAGGCGGCAGCCAGTTCGTCGACCTGGGCCGCCAGGTTCGCCGTCATCAGCCGGGCGTTGGCCAGGATGAACTCCTCCCAGTCGGCCCCGAGCCCGACCTCGGCCTCCTCCACCCGGTGGCCGAGGGATTCGAGCAGACGCACGGTGCGAGAGAGCGCGTCTGCCACGGGTGGGGTGGTGCGGCGCCCGCCCCACGCCTGGGTGAGGACGCCGATCCGCAGCGGGCCCGGGGGGCGGGTGACTTCCTGTGCGTACGGCCGGGACGGCTGCTGGGCGAAGTAGGGGTCGCCCGGTTCCGGGCCGCGGATCTGGTCGAGCAGCGCCGCACTGTCGCGTACCGTGCGGCTGACGCTGCCGTGCACGGCCAGGCCGTTGAAGACCTCGTCGACGCCGGGGCCCATGGAGACCCGGCCGCGGGTGGGCTTCAGCCCGAAGAGGCCGTTGTAGGCGGCGGGGATGCGCAGCGAGCCGGCGGCGTCGGTGGCGTGCGCGATCGGGACCACACCGGCGGCGACGGCCGCGCCCGCGCCCCCACTGGACCCGCCCGCGCTCCGCTTGAGGTTCCACGGGTTGCGGGTCGCGCCGTACAGCAGTGGTTCCGTCGTGATGCTGTAGGCCATCTCCGGTGTCGCGGTGCGCCCGAACGTCACGAGGCCGGCACGGCGGAAGCGCAGCATCAGGGAGGAGTCGGAGCCGGCGACGTTGCCGCGTGCGAGACGGCTGCCCAGCTCCATTCGCCGCCCGGCCATGGCGACCGCGATGTCCTTTATCAGGAAGGGGACCCCGGCCAGCGGTGTGCTGCCGGGGGTGGGCGCGTCGTCGGCCGGCCATGTCTCCACGATGGCGTTGATCTGCGGATTGACGGCCTGCGCGGCCTCGCGCGCGGCTGTTTCCACTTCGGCGGGGGTCACCTCGCCCTTGGCCATCAGCTCCGCGAGCCCGACCGCGTCGAAGCTCACGTACTCGGACATTCTCACGGTCACTCCCAGCAGCTCGAAAGATACCGTTGGGTCTCTGATGAGACCCAACGGTATCGCATGGAACGGACTGGTACCGTAGCAGTGGGTGTGGGGGCCCACACCGGACCGGACGTCACGGAGAAGTCATGGCAGCGACCGCCAGAAGGCCGAGCAGGGTGGCGAAACTGCCGCCCCGTGAGCGCATCCTCGACGCGGCGGAAGAGCTCTTCCAGAGCGAGGGAATCCGGCGGGTCGGCGTCCAGGCGATCGCCGAGAGGGCCGAGACCACCAAGATGGCGATCTACCGGCACTTCGAGACCAAGGACGCGCTGGTCGCGGAGTGGTTGCGGATCGTCGCCGCCGACTACCAGGCGGCCTTCGACCGGGTCGAGGCCGAACACCCCGGCCGGCCCAGGGAGCAGATCCTCGGCCTGGCCCGCTTCATCGCCGAGGGACTCCCGGCGATCTCGCACCGGGGCTGCCCGTTCATCAACTCCCTCGCGGAGCTGCCCGACCGCTCCCATCCCGCACGGCAAGTGATCGAGGAGCACAAGGCCCGCCAGACCCGCAGACTGGTCGGCATGTGCGCCGCGGCCGGGCTGCCCGATGCCGAGCAGGCCGCGGCCGAGATCACCTTCGTACTCGAAGGCGCGCAGGTCAGCACGCAGAACGGAAGCATCGATCGGGCGGGGGATCGGCTGATGCGGACCGTCGAGGCGATCCTGGATCGGCACGGCTCCCGTTGCGGCAGCCCGGACGGGCCACCGCAACCGACTGCGCGCTGAGCGCGGCCGCCATCGCGCCGTCCAGCACGACGTACGCGCTTCAACGCCGGGTCGGTGCCGATCCCGTCGGCGCCGATCCCGTCGGTGCCGGTGTCGCCGGGTGCGTGACGCGGAGCTTGGACTGGCCGTGCGGCAGCCGCTCCCAGTCGTCCATGAAGTGGGCGGCCAGGCCGTGCTTCTCGGCCAGCCGCAGCAGCGTCTCCGTGCGGTAGTAGAAGTCCTCGCCCAGCACCTGGTGCTCGTGGCCCTCGGTGCGGTCGTACGTGAAGTCGAAGAAGCCGCCGGGGGCCAGCACCCGGCCGACGTGCGCCAGGCACTCGTCGATGATCTCCGGGGGCGAGTGGGAGAACACGCTGTGCGCGTGGACCACCGTGAACCAGTCGTCGGGCAGGAAGTCCAGCGTCAGATTGTCGACGGGCGTCAGATACGGCAGCTTCCGCTGGAGCCCGTACCGTACGACGGTCTTCTTGGCCTCGATGAGGATGTCGGGCGAGATGTCGATCCCGTAGTAGTGGCCGGGCTCCAGGTGTTCGATGAACCGCCACCCGGCGCGCAGGTTGCCGCAGCCGATCTCCAGCATCCGGTCCTCGGGGCGCAGGCCGTGCTCGACGAGGTAGTCGTACTGCATCTGCCCGATGGCCAGCCAGCGCGCGTGCGACGGCCGGCCGCCGACCGCCGCCTCGGGGCTGCGGGCGGTGTCGGACGCCATCACGGCCCGGTAGTACGCGATGTGGTCGCCCCGGTGTTTCAGGCGCAGCCGGGCGTTCCGGGCAGCCCGCCGCAGGTGGGGCGCCACCCGCTGGGGGTGCGTCAGCGCGTACCGCACCTGGTGGCCGAGCCGGGAACGGTTCGTCAGCAGGCGTGGGTCGGGGGGTGTCCGATGCGTCTGCTGGTGCTGCATGGTGGCCTCCGTCGCGTCCCCGGTCCGCCCCCGTCGCGGATGCTAACCGGCCGGAAGCGGTGCGGGCGGGAGCCGGGCCGGTGGGCTCCCCCGTACGGCCGGACAGGCCCGGGAGGCGCCGGCGGCGGGGTCGGTGCCGTCCCACGACCGCGTCGGCGACCTGCGCGACGTGTTCGACCGCTCTCAGCGGGACCGGTAGGACAGGCGCGCAGGCGCGGCTCAGGCCGAGGCGGGCGTACGGGACAGGGCGGTGCGCAGTGCGAAGAGTCCGAGCAAGCCGCCTGACGCGAACCGCTGAGCGGTCATCACGCGGGGCCGAGCGGCCAGAAACCCCGACACCCGTGCCGCGCCCAGCATGATCAGAGCGTTCACAGAGATCCCCACGATGATCTGCACACCGCCGAGCTGGAGCAGTTGCGCCCAGTCCGGGCCGGCCTGCGGGTCCATGAACTGGGGCAGAAGAGCGGCGTACATGAGGGCAATCTTGGGGTTGAGCAGGTTGGTCAGGAGCCCCATCGAGAACAGGCGGGTGTCGGAGACCGGGGGCAGGTCCTGGGCCGGGGCGAAGGGCGAGCGGCCACCGGGCTTGAGCATGTCCCAGGCCATATAGGCCAGGTAGGCGGCCCCGGCGAGCTTGACCACCGTGAAGGCCAGCGGCACGGCGGCGAACAACGCGGACAGGCCCGCGGCCGCGGCCAGGAGGTAGCACAGGAATCCCACGGCGGTCCCACTCAGGCTGACCAGGCCCGCCCTGCGGCCTTGGGTGATCGCGCGCGAGGCGAGGTGGATCATGTTCGGTCCAGGAGTCAGGGCCATGCCCAGTTCGACCAGGGCCACTCCCCCCACCGCGGCCAGACTGATCAACTGGTCAACTCCTGATCGTTCGCCGGGCACCTGGCGCCCGGAGTGGGACAGCCGCCCGGCTCCGACGGGCGGCTGCGACGCATCGGCATCGCCTGCATCGCCTGCATCGCCTGCATCGCCTGCATCGCCTGCATCAGGATACGCCGCGTGCCGTCTTGAGCGCTCGCGCTCCGGCCGGGAAGCTGCGCTCCATGAGCACGTACGTCATCCGGGACTTGCTCAGGACCGGCTTGGCGCGGCAGATGCGTCCCCATGGCAGAGAGGTGAGGCCACCGATGACCACCGAACCCATCCCGCCCGCGGTCGGCGAGGTGTACGGCCCGACCGATCTCAGTTCCTTCCCCGCGTTCGGCGGCGGGTTCATCAACTTCGGCCGCTGGGACGACATCGATCTGGATCGTCCGCTGACCACCGCGGACCGGGTCCGCAGCCAGCGGCAGATGTACGTTCACGTGCTGGCGGCGCTCGCGGAGCGGGGCGGCGCGGCGGCGGGCCCGGCGTCCAGCCGGGTCCTGGAGGTCGGCTGCGGCCTGGGCCTGGGCTGCGCGCTCGCCGTCGAGGAGTTCGCCTTCGGCGACGTCACCGGCATGGACATCCACCCGCAGCAGCTCCAGCGGGCCGCCCGCGAGAACAGTCGGCTGCTGGCCGACCACCCCGACCGGCTGCGCTTCCGGCAGGGGGCGGCCGAGGACATGCCCTTCGCGGACGAGGAGTTCGACGGCGTCTACAGCGTCGAGGCCGCCCAGCACTTCCGCGACCTGGCGGCGTTCGCCCGCGAGACCGCCCGGGTGCTGCGCCCCGGCGGGCGCCTGGTGCTGGCCGGGTTCTTCCCGCCCGACGACACCCCCGGCACGACCGGACGACTGGCGCGCCTGCTGGACAGCTTCGCGGGCGGCCTCGACATCGCCCACCCGCTCGACCTGCTGACCGGCGCCCTGCGGGACGCCGGGCTGAACGCCGTACGGGCCGAGTCGATCGGCCGCCACGTATGGCCGGGGTGGGACCGCTGGCTGGACACCGCGGGCTACGCGGGAACGTGGTCACGGAACTTTCTGGTCGCCTACGAGGAGGGGTTGCTGGACTACTACCAGGTCACGGCGGAGGTGAGCGCGGGGACGGGGCCGGCGCACGGCTAGGGCCTGTCTCCTTGGTCATTTGCGGGCCCAGATGAGGATGGCCGCGAGGTGAAGTGCGGCCTGGTAGGCGATCGCGAGTTTGTCGGTGCGCATTGCTAGGCCGCGTCACTGCTTCAGGCGGCTGATGCACCGCTCGACGGCGTTCCGTTCCTTGTAAGCCTCGGTGTCGAAGCCGGGCGGTCGGCCGCCGCGGGAGCCCCGCCGCAGCCGGTGTCGGACCTGGTCCACTGGCTGCGGGATGACCGCCCGAATGTGGCGATCCCGCAAGTGGGAACGGATCGCACGGGAGGAGTACGCGCGATCCGCGATCACCCTGTCCGGCCGGGTACGCGGCCTCCCAGGTCCGGTGCGGGGCACCCGGAGCGCGCCCATCACGGCCGGGAATGCGGGAGCATCACCGGCCTGCCCGGCGGTCACGATGATCGCCAACGGACGGGCCTGGTTGTCACTGGCGAGGTGGCCTTGGTGCTCAGGCCGCCGCGGGACCGTCCCAGGGCGTGGTCGACGGGCTCCCCGCGGTCACGCTCGCCCTTTGCGAGCCCCCGCCGCGTGCTGGTGAGCCCGGCAGATCGTCGAATCGACCGAGACGGTCCAGCCGATGTCGTCACCGGCATCCGCCACGGCCAAGAGGGCAGAGAGGACCTTATGCCAGGTGCCGTCGACAGCCCACCGAAGGAGCCGCTTGTGCGCGGTCTGGAACGCGCCAAGCTCCTCTGGCAGGTCCCGCCACGGTGAACAGGTGCGATATTTCCACGCGATCGCCTCAAGGGTGCGGCGATGGTCGGCCCACCGCCGCCCACGGACCGGATCAGCCGGCAACAGCGGCTTGATCCGGTCCCACATCACATCACTGATCACCAACCGGACAGACATATCCGATCAACTGCTCAGCACCTCGCAGAGACACGCCTCAGAGCTGCCCGCAGTCATCGATGACGATCTTCTTTGAGGTCCTGCCACTGTCCGAGCCAAAGGACTCGATCTTCTGCACGATGTCGTAACCGTCGGTGACCTCGCCGAAGACAACGTGCTTGCCGTCCAGCCAGGAGGTGCGAGCGGTGGTGATGAAGAACTGCGAGCCGTTGCTGTCAGGCCCGGAGTTGGCCATGGAGAGCAGGCCCGGACGGGTGTGCTTGATCTGGAAGTTCTCGTCGGCGAACTTCGGGCCGTAGATGCTCTTGCCGCCGGTGCCGTTGTGGTTGGTGAAGTCACCGCCCTGCAACATGAACTGCGGGATCACGCGGTGGAACGTGGAGCCCGCGTAGCCGAAGCCGTGCTCGCCGGTGCACAGTGCGCGGAAGTTCTCCGCGGTCTTGGGAACGACGTCAGCGTAGAGCTTGAACTCGATCCGCCCCGCAGGCTTACCGTCGATGGAGATGTCGAAGTACGTTTTAGGGTTGCTGGCCATGGCGCGATCATGGCACGCCGACGAGTCAATCGGGCTGAACGGACACGATCTAGTGACGCTCGACTGCACCGCACGGTCAGCATGTCAAAGAGACACGCCTTAGGCCGCATCTACGGCGTGGCGCCGCTGCTGTGCGCATGCCCCCTCCGTGGCCGGCCTGTCGCCGAGCCGACCGACGCTCACTTCTCCGTGCCGGTCCGAGATTCCGCGTCGTCAACGTACCGGGGCTATCTGCTGACGGTCAGGGAGAGTGCCGCGCCGCCGATTTTCTGCCACTGGGTGGGGTCGTTGTTGGGCGCCCGGTAAATGGCGTCGCGTGTCGGGGACAGGCGGTAGATATGGTCGGCGCTGATGGCGAAGTCACTGCCCGCTTCGCTGACGGTTTCCCAGAATTCCGGTGTGCGGGTGTAGCGCAGCAGGGCGCCACGGTCGGGGCTGGTGGCGAACACATCGGCCGGTCCTGCGTAGAGATTGCGCGCGGGGCCTCCTATGCGGGTCCAATTCGCGCTTGCGCCGCCGTTCCATTGAAAGATCATGCTGCGGTCGGGGGAGAGTCCGTACAGATGGGTGTCGGTCACGGTGAAGTCCGCGCCGGCGCTGCCGGTGTAGTCCCAGGCTCCGGTTTCGGGGGTGTAGCGGAAGATGCGTCCATCGCGGGGGTGGGTGGCGAACAGTCCCGCTCCCCCGCCGTAGAGGTGTGCGGCCGGTCCGCCGATCTGAGTCCAGGTCGTTCCGGTGCCGTCCCACTGATGTACGCCGCTGCGATCCGCGGCCAGTCGGTAAAGGTGGCCACGGCTGAGGGCGAATTCGGCTCCCGGCTCGCTGATGGTCGTCCATTTTCCGGGGGTTCCGGTGTAGCCGAGCAGCCGCCGGTCTTCGGAGTGAACGGCGAACACGCCGGCGTCCCCGGCCAGGATCTTTTCGGCCGGTCCTCCGATGCGCTTCCAGTCCGTGCCGCGGCCTTGCCACTGGTGGATCGAGCGGTCGCCCTGGGTGAGGGCGTACAGCGTGCCGACCGGAGCGGCGGCCACGGCGTTGCCCGTGGGGGCGGGGGCGGAGCGGTCCGGCGGGCTGTGTGGCGTGGTGGCAGGCGGTGGGAGTGTGGCGGAAGTGAGGGGTGTGCTGCCGCGTGTTCCGGAAGCGTCCAGGGGCGACGGCGGGCCGGGAATGGTCGCGCGGCCAGGACCGGTGGTGGACGTCGAGGTGCTCGGGGCCGCCGAAGGCGGGCTCGCGGGCGTGCCGGCCGTCGGCGGGCGGTGGGGAGCTGTTGCCTGCGGAGACTGGGCTTCCGGGGCCATCGGTGGCACGCCGGGATGGTTGTTGATCAGCACGGCCGCCAGGATCAAGGCGACAGCGGTGAGCACGGCCATGCCGTACCGGATGTCGTGGCGCCCGCGTGGCGGCGGAGGCACCTCTCGGGGTGGCCAGGTGATCCGCACCGGGGCAAGCGAGTCGAAGCCGCTGGTGGAGCCATTGTCCGGGACTTCGGCCAGCTCCCCGCGGACAATCACGGCAGAACGCGGGACAGCAGGCAGCAACCGGCTCACTTCCCGCCTCTGAACGGCCAGCTCCGTCCGCATCCGCGCCAGAGTGGTCTCGGCCTGCCGCAGGGCGGGCAAGTGCGCTTCGCCTCCGTCGACCAGTGCGATTTCGGCGCCGGGCCCGCCGCGCCCCGGTGGGCATGAACGATCCGGCTCTCCCTCCTCCGGATGGCGGCAGTTCTCCTGTACCTGGCGCGCCGCCCGGCCGACCTCCCCGGCGGTTTCCCGGAGCCGGCGCAGCCGGGCGAGGCACACGTTCAGCTCCCGCAGGTCAGCCGGTGACAGGGGCGACGCCTGCCCATCGGCCCGGTGGTCAACTGCCGAAAGGGCGTCAGCGCCGCCTTCCCCGCCCGCCGGCCCGGCGCCGGGCCGGCCGCTCAGCCGGTCCACGGCGGCGAGCAGGAGCCGGATCAGCTCATCGGCCTCCGCCAGGCTCTCTTCGGCCTGCCGCCGTGCTTCGTGTGCCCGGGTCAGGGCCTGTGCCCGGGTCAGGGCCTGCTGAGCGGCCGATTCGCTCTCGCCCCGGGGTCGCAGCCCTTCGGCCGCCTCGACTGCCTGCGCGTGCAGATGCCTGCCGCGGGCCAGCATGACGGTCCGTGCCCGTTCGTCCGGGACCTGATCCACGATGAGACGCTCGAGCCAGTGCATCGGGATGTCCCGGGCCCCGGAGCGGTACTGGCTCCAGGTGGTCTTACCGATGGGGTAGCGCTGCGCGAGACCACGAACCGTGATCCCGCGGGTTATTTCCTGGACAAACCGAGCTAAAGCGTTCGCCTCCTCCGTTTCCCCTTTGAGTCGCCCCTGCGGTCTTCCGGCTTTACGCACCGTGACTCCCCCTGTGCTTCGCGAGTTTCGAACCGGGGTTTGTCCACCACTCACCTGGGCGCTTTCCGCTCAAGCTTGATGGACAATTAGAGCAAGGCGCAGGGTCGAAACTCCATCGCTTCTTCGCCAAGGAGTAGAGGAGCAGCCAGTGCGCACCAAGGTGATCACCGTGTTGACGGCTCTCGCCGCAGTGACGGCGACGCTCGCCGCCCCGGCGGCTGTGGCCGCGCCGGACCCGCAGACGACCGAGAAGACCCGGGTGACCCGCGTACCGGGGACCGAGGGCGTCTACCAGTACACCGGGGGCGATTACCGGGCCCAGGCGTGGGACGACTGCCGGTCCGGGACCTGTTTCTGGACGGAATTCGAAGGGGTGGGGCATATGTGGACCGTGCCGAGTTGCGGCCGGCACAACGTCCCCGGTGACTTCAACGACCGCCTGTCCTCCGTCTGGAACAAGACCTCTTCGGTCATCAACATCTTCCAGGACGCCAACCAGGGCGGGTATCTCGGCCCCGTGCCGCCCGGCTGGCGAGGCAATCTCCACCCCGCCCACAACGAGAGGATGAGTTCCGTCGACGCGGTCTGCATCTGAGCCGGACCCGGGTGCCCCGGGGGCAGGCCGCCCCCGGGGCACGCGTACGGTCGCAGCCTGCGGTCCTTACGCCCACGGCCTCGCTGCCCTGGGGCCGCCGATTGCGGCCGGCCGACCATCGCCTGTCGGGTCAGGCGGGCAGCGTCGTGTCGACCACGAAGCTGATCTCGACGGCCTGGCCGGGGAACGTCAGTTCGGTGATGCCGACAACGGTGCTCACCGGGCGGTGACCGCGAAAGTACGCCCGGTTCCCTGCCAGCACGGCTTGGGCATGGTGCTGCAACCGCACCACGTACAGCGTCTGCGAGATGATCTGGTTGCGGCTGGCGCCGTAGTGGCTCAGGACCTTGTCGCAGTTGGCGTAGGTCTGTTCGAGCTGGGCAGTGAAGTCGTCCCCGTGGAGGAAGTGGCCCGCCTCGTCGAGGGAGAGCTGTCCGGAGACGTGGATCAGGTCTCCGGACCTGATCGCCTGTGAGTAGCCGAAGTCGCTCTCGGCCGGCACGTTGTGGTTGAAGACGTCGATCGTGGCCACGGTTGTTGTCCTTCTGGTGAGGAAGCCGAGTCATGGCAGGGAACCCGGGATCGCCGCTCGTCGCGGTCGCGTCGGGGCGTCCAGGGGCGTACGGGGGGTGGCGGCCGCTGCGAGAGCCCCACGTGCTCTCTTGCGGTTACTCGGAAACCGTAGGAGAGTGTCCGCCGACCTGGAAGAACGCACTTTTCGGTGACTGGGGAACCTGATGGTGACCAAGCAGTTCACGGGCGCGCCCGAGGACGCGGACCTCCGGCGCGCGGACTCCCTGGCACGGGAGATCTTCTCCGACGTCGCCAACAAGTGGGCGCTGCTGATCATCGAGGCGCTCGGTGAGCGCACGCTGCGCTTCAGCGAGGTGCGCGACGAGGTCGAGGGCATCAGCCACAAGATGCTCACCCAGAACCTGCGCATGCTGGAGCGCAACGGCCTCGTCGAGCGCACCGTGCACCCCACCGTGCCGCCGCGGGTCGAGTACACCCTCACCGAGCCGGGCCGCGCCCTGCGCGCCACGGTCGACGCCATATGCGGCTGGACCCACCACTACCTCGGTGATATCGAGGCCGCCCGCCACCGCTTCCAGGCCTGAGGGCGACGCGGCACGCGCGTGCAGCGTCCCGCCGGCGTCGACCGCCCCTGCCGAGGGCCCGATGGCCCGCCGGGCCCCGGCCCCGGCCGGGCCCGATGCCGGGATCGCCGTAAGGATCGCCGTCAGTGGCCGTCGGCGTAGCGGGCGGTGAGCTCGGCGCCGATGCGGGCCAGTTCCTCCTGGACGGATCGCGGTTCGAGCACCTCGATCATCGCGCCCCAGCCGGCGAGGTGTCGGGCGATGTCCAGCGGGGTCGGCGCGGCGAGGCGGACCCGGGCCCGCCCGTCGTCGAGCTCGCCGTCGGCGTGGCAGTGCCGCCCGAAATGATCTCGCAGCACCGGTACGTGTCCGGCCGCGACGAGCACGGTCGCCCAGGTGCGCGAGCGTCGCTGCTCCACCTCGCCGACGACGCTCTCCCACGCGGTGGCGAGCGTGAAGTCGTCCGGGCGCTCGGCCCGCTCGCCGGTCGGCTCCGCCTCGGCGATCCGGTCCACCCGGAAGGTCCGCTGTCCCTCCGTGGTCCCGGCGAGCAGGTACCAGGTGTCGTCCTTGTCGACCAGGCCCCAGGGGTCGATGAGCCGTTCGGTCCGCTGCCGGGCGCTGTTGGTGTAGGTCAGGCGCACCTTCCGGCGGTGGACGACGGCGGTCTGCAGCAGGTCGACCATCGCGGGCCGCGGCCGCTCCCGCTCGCCCCACCGCGCGGGATCGATCACCGTGGCGCCGGCGGCGGCCTCCGCCGTGGTCCGGAAGGGCCGCGGCAGGGCCCGTACGAGTTTCCGCAGGGCCGCCCTGGCCTCTCCCGAGACGGCCGCGGCCGGGCCGACGAGCGCGAACAGCGCCTCCGCCTCCGTCGCCGACAGACCGCTGAGGTCGGTGCGGGCACCCCCGACCAGCGACCAGCCGCCGCCCCGCCCGGGCTGCGGGTACACGGGGATGCCCGCGGCGGACAGCGCCTCCAGATCCCGGCGAGCGGTGGCGACGGACACCTCCAGCTCGCCGGCCAGCTCGGCGGCGGTCACCCGGCCGCGCGCCTGCATGAGC